>NZ_JBSGBF010000009.1:0-114722 GCF_053601115.1 Streptomyces sp. NPDC004788 | reverse complement strand
CGCACCCCGGGCGAGGGCCCCTGTTCCGTACGTACCTGTACGGAACCGGGGCCCTCGTCATCAGCCTGCGGCCCCTAGTCCTCCGGGACCTCGTCCGACGGATCGTCCGTCTTCACCACGGACACGTCCTCCGCCTCCAGCAGGCGCTTCAGCTGCCGGCCGACGATCCGCTTGAACTTGCGCTGCTGCGGACGCGTCCGGTCCAGAACCGCCACCTCAAGACGCTCCGCGGGAATCTCCCGCTCCGTGCCGTTGGTGTCCCGGGACAGCGCCTGCACCGCCAGCTTCAGCGCCTCGGCGAGAGACATCCCGTCACGGTGCCGCTGGTCCAGGAAGGAGCTGATCTGCTCCGCGTTGCCACCGACCGCCACCGAGCCGTGCTCGTCGACGATGGACCCGTCGTGCGGCAGCCGGTAGATCTGGTCGCCGTCCGGCTCCGTGCCGACCTCCGCGACGACCAGCTCCACCTCGTACGGCTTCTCACCCGCACTGGAGAAGATCGTGCCCAGCGTCTGGGCGTACACGTTGGCCAGACCGCGGGCCGTGACGTCGTCACGGTCATAGGTGTAGCCACGCAGGTCGGCGTAGCGCACGCCGCCGATGCGCAGGTTCTCGTACTCGTTGTACTTGCCGGCGGCGGCGAAGCCGATCCGGTCGTAGATCTCGCTGAACTTGTGCAGCGCACGCGACGGGTTCTCGCCGACGAAGACGATGCCGTCGGCGTACTGGAGGACGACCAGGCTGCGGCCGCGGGCGATGCCCTTGCGGGCGTACTCCGCCCGGTCGGCCATGGCCTGCTGAGGTGAGACATAGAACGGCGTGGACACCGGCTACCGTCCCTTTCTTCCGGTCTGAAAGGCTTCTACGAGGGCGACGGGCGAGCGGTCAGAGCAGAGCGGCGCGCGGCCCGTCCGGCTGCTCCAGACGCCGCTCGGTGACCGACCGGGCCAGCTCGGAGGACTCCGCCTCCGTGAGCCTGCGGAAGCCCTCGTCGGTGATGACGGTGACGATCGGGAAGATCCTGCGGGCCAGGTCCGGCCCACCGGTCGCCGAGTCGTCGTCCGCCGCGTCGTACAGCGCCTGGACGACCAGCGTGGTGGCCTGCTGCTCGGTCAGGTCGTCCCGGTAGAGCTTCTTCATCGACCCGCGCGCGAAGATCGAGCCCGAGCCGGTGGCGGCGTACCCGTGCTCCTCGGAGCGGCCGCCGGTGACGTCGTAGGAGAAGATCCGGCCCTTCTCCCGGCTCTCGTCCCAGCCCGCGAAGAGCGGGACGACGGCGAGACCCTGCATGGCCATGCCGAGGTTGCCCCGGATCATGGTGGACAGGCGGTTCGCCTTGCCCTCCAGGGAGAGCGTGGCGCCCTCCACCTTCTCGAAGTGCTCCAGCTCCAGCTGGAACAGCTTCACCATCTCCACGGCGAGACCGGCGGTGCCGGCGATGCCGACCGCGGAGTACTCGTCGGCCGGGAACACCTTCTCGATGTCCCGCTGCGCGATCATGTTCCCCATCGTCGCCCGCCGGTCACCGGCGAGCACGACCCCGCCGGGGAAGGTCGCGGCGACGATGGTGGTGCCGTGCGGCGCCTCGACGATCCCCTCGGGAAGCTTCCGGTTGCCCGGGAGCAGCTCCGGCGAGTGGCTCGCCAGGAAGTCGATGAAGGACGAGGAGCCCGGCGTCAGGAAGGCTGCTGGGAGACGCCCGGTGCTCATCTTGTTTGCTTCCACGCGTTTCCCTCCAGGTATGCGATGGCCCGACGAAGGACGTCGGGATCGTCTCCCAACTTTCCGATGGCCGAATTGCAGTTGAAGCACACTACGCCACGGACCCTACCCGTCTCGTGGCAATGATCCACATGCGCGGCCGGGGCTTTTCGACAGCTGCCGCGGAGACCGTGCGGCGACGCGGTCGCGTGGTCTCGCCCAGCCCCTGGGCAGTGCTTGTGCCCCCGTGGGTCGCCGGTCCGGCCTGCCGGCCCGCGGTCTCCGCACGCTTGCGCCGCGGCCCGGCTCCATGGACACCGCAGTGGTGTGGCGAGCCATCCGGCTCGCCCCGCTGGGCCGCGAACGCCCGGCGCGACTTCTCCTCGCCGCGCCGGACGCATCGCTTCACGGCCCCAGCACCAGTCACCCGCCCCTCACCTTCGATTCGAAGGCAAATGGGCTCTACTGGCCACCCTTTTGAACGAAGCTTCGCACGAAGTCCTCGGCGTTCTCCTCGAGCACATCATCGATTTCGTCGAGGACGGAGTCCACGTCGTCGCTCAGCTTCTCCTGGCGTTCCTTGAGGTCGGAGCTCGCCTCCGCCGTGGTCTCCTCGACCTCCTCGGTGGAACGCGTCGCCTTCTGCTGTCCGCCGCCGGTGTCCTTGGTCGCCATTAACCTCACCCCGCTCGAATCGGCCCGCTCGATTGGATCTGTACAAGATCAGACCCTACAAGCCGGGACTGACATCGGCCCCGCAGTTTCTGCAACGTCCGGGCACTGGTCTCATGATTCCCAGTGCCCGGGCATTTCAGCCGCGTTCGGGCTACTCAGAAGTACTCAGCCGCCGGAAAGGACGCGGACCAGTTCCTCCGCGGTCCTGCAGCGGTCGAGAAGTTCCTTGACGTGGTTCCTGGTACCCCGGAGGGGTTCCAGGGTGGGGACTCGCTGGAGGGAGTCCCGGCCGGGGAGGTCGAAGATGACCGAGTCCCAGGAGGCCGCGGCCACGTCGTCCGCGTACTGCTCCAGGCAGCGGCCGCGGAAGTAGGCCCTGGTGTCCTCTGGAGGGTTCGTCTCGGCCCGTTCGACCGCCGGCTCGTCCAGGAGGCGCTTCATGCGCCCGCGGGCCACCAGACGGTTGTACAGGCCCTTGTCGGCGCGTACGTCCGCGTACTGGAGGTCGACCAGGTGCAGCCGGGCGGCGTCCCAGTCGATGCCGTCGCGGCGGCGGTAGCCCTCCATGAGCTCGCGCTTGGCGATCCAGTCCAGTTCGCCGGCGAGGCTCATGGGGTCGTTCTCCAGCCGGTTGAGCGTGTCCTCCCAGCGGACGAGGACGTCCTTGGTCTGCTCGTCGGCGTCCGCCCCGTAGCGCTCGTCGACGTACTTCCTGGCCAGCTCGAAGTACTCCATCTGGAGCTGCACGGCGGTGAGTGTGCGGCCGCTGCGCAGCGTGATCAGGTACTGGAGGGTCGGGTCGTGGGAGACCTGGTGGAGGGTGCGTACCGGCTGGTCGACGGCGAGGTCGACGGTGATGAAGGCGTCCTCGATCATGGACAGGACCAGCGACGTGGTGCCGAGCTTGAGGTACGTGGAGATCTCGGAGAGGTTGGCGTCGCCGATGATCACGTGCAGTCGCCGGTACTTCTCGGCATCGGCGTGGGGTTCGTCGCGGGTGTTGATGATGGGGCGCTTGAGCGTGGTCTCCAGGCCGACCTCGACCTCGAAGTAGTCGGCGCGCTGGCTGATCTGGAAGCCGTGCTCGCGGCCGTCCTGGCCGATGCCGACGCGGCCGGCGCCGGTGACGACCTGGCGGGAGACGAAGAAGGGCGTCAGGTGGCGCACGATGTCCGAGAAGGGGGTCTCCCGCTTCATCAGGTAGTTCTCGTGCGTGCCGTAGGAGGCGCCCTTGTTGTCGGTGTTGTTCTTGTAGAGGTGGATCGGCTGGGCGCCCGGGAGCTGGGCGGCCCGTTCGGCGGCCTCGGCCATGATCCGCTCGCCGGCCTTGTCCCAGAGGACGGCGTCGCGGGGATTGGTGACCTCGGGCGCGCTGTATTCGGGGTGGGCGTGGTCGACGTAGAGCCGTGCCCCGTTGGTCAGGATGACGTTGGCGAGGCCGATGTCCTCGTCGGTGAGCTGGCTGGAGTCGGCGACCTCGCGGGCCAGGTCGAAGCCGCGGGCGTCCCGCAGCGGGTTCTCCTCCTCGAAGTCCCAGCGGGCGCGGCGCGCCCGGTGCATCGCCGCCGCGTAGGCGTTGACGATCTGGGACGAGGTGAGCATGGCATTGGCGTTGGGATGCCCGGGGACGGAGATCCCGTACTCCGTCTCGATGCCCATTACTCGCCGTACGGTCATGCGGCCCTCCTTGCCCGGCGCCGCTCCCCGCAGTCTGCGTGATTCGGCGGTACCCACGAGCCTAGAGCGGCCGCGCGCGTACGGGGAGATCAGAAGCGAATCATTGAGTGGAAAGCGACGGCTGCGGATGCCCGGTTTCCGGACCTCCGCAGCCGGTGCGCGTCACTACAGGTACTGACCGGTGTTGGCCACCGTGTCGATGGATCGACCGGTGTCCGCGCCCTGCTTTCCGGTGACGAGGGTGCGGATGAAGACGATCCGCTCGCCCTTCTTTCCCGAGATCCGGGCCCAGTCGTCGGGGTTGGTGGTGTTGGGAAGGTCCTCGTTCTCCTTGAACTCGTCCACGCATGCCTGGAGGAGGTGGGAGACGCGAATGCCCTTCTGGTCGTGGTCGAGGAATGCCTTGATGGCCATCTTCTTGGCCCGGTCGACGATGTTCTGGATCATCGCGCCGGAGTTGAAGTCCTTGAAGTAGAGGACTTCCTTGTCGCCGTTGGCGTACGTGACCTCGAGGAAGCGGTTCTCCTCGGATTCCGCGTACATCTGCTCGACCACGGACTGGATCATCGCGTGGGCGGCGGCTTCCTTCGATCCGCTGTGCTCGGCGAGGTCGTCGGCGTGCAGCGGGAGGGAGGAGGTGAGGTACTTGGCGAAGATGTCCTTGGCGGCTTCGGCGTCCGGACGCTCGATCTTGATCTTGACGTCGAGCCGGCCGGGGCGGAGGATCGCGGGGTCGATCATGTCCTCGCGGTTGGAGGCGCCGATGACGATGACGTTCTCCAGGCCCTCCACGCCGTCGATCTCGGCGAGCAGCTGGGGGACGATGGTGTTCTCCACGTCCGAGCTGACTCCGGATCCGCGGGTGCGGAAGAGGGATTCCATCTCGTCGAAGAAGACGATGACGGGGGTGCCCTCGCTCGCCTTCTCCCGGGCACGCTGGAAGACGAGGCGGATGTGCCGCTCGGTCTCGCCGACGTACTTGTTGAGGAGCTCGGGGCCCTTGATGTTCAGGAAGTAGGACTTCCCGGCGGGCTGGCCGGTCACCTCGGCGACCTTCTTGGCAAGGGAGTTGGCGACGGCCTTCGCGATGAGCGTCTTGCCGCAGCCGGGCGGGCCGTAGAGCAGGATGCCCTTCGGGGGCCGCAGTTCGTGCTCCTTGAAGAGGTCCGGGTAGAGGTACGGGAGCTCGACGGCGTCGCGGATCAGTTCGATCTGGTTGCCCAGACCGCCGATCTTGTCGTAGTCGACGTCCGGGACCTCTTCCAGGACGAGTTCTTCGACCTCGCTCTTGGGGACCACCTCGTAGACGTAGCCCGACCTGGGTTCCAGGAGCAGGGCGTCGCCGGGGCGGATGGTGATGTCGAGGAGCGGTTCGGCGAGTCGCACGACTCGTTCCTCGTCGGTGTGCCCGATGACCAGGGCGCGCTCGCCGTCCTCGAGGATCTCCTTGAGGGTGACGATGTCCCCGGCGCGCTCGAATTCCATGGCCTGGACCACGTTGAGCGCTTCGTTGAGCATGACTTCCTGGCCCCGCCTGAGCTCGTCGAGCTCGACGCTGGGGCTGACGTTCACTCGGAGCTTGCGGCCCCCGGTGAAGATGTCGCATGTGTCGTCCTCGTTGGCCTGCAGGAAGACACCGAAGCCGGCCGGTGGCTGTGCGAGCCGGTCGACCTCCTCCTTGAGGGCCACGATCTGGTCGCGGGCCTCACGGAGCGTATTGGCGAGCCGCTCGTTCTGCGCGGACACGCCGGCCAGGTTCGTCTGCAGCTCGACGATCCGCTCCTCGAGAATCCTCGTGTGACGCGGAGAGTCGGCGAGCTTGCGGCGCAGGACGGCGATTTCCTGCTCGAGATAGGCAACCTGACCGGCGGGGTCCTCAGACCCCCGCCCCGGCCGGATGCCGCGGTTGATGTCGTCGTCGTGGGCTGCCACGGTCCTCACCTCCTCCAAGGGGAGCTGGACGCTTCCTGACCCTACCTGGGCGGGTGGTGATTGAAACCCCTAGATCAAAAAGACTCCGGGGTGTGTCCGATCTTCACCCTTGCGCTTCCCCTCACGCCAGGGGAATACCCACCGGCGAAGCCCGCAAAAGCGGCCGGAGGTATCGTCATGGGTGGTCAACACCCGTCAGGCTTGGCCCGACTTGTCCGCGTGAAGCAGAAACGGCAGCAGATATGAGCGTGCAGCACGAGGCCCCGGCCGTGGGCGCCGACGAGGCGCTGGAGGTCTGGATCGACCAGGACCTGTGCACGGGGGACGGGATCTGTGCGCAGTACGCTCCGGAGGTCTTCGAGCTCGACATCGACGGGCTCGCGTATGTGAAGAGCGCGGACGACGAGCTGCTGCAGGAGGCGGGGGCGACGACGCCGGTGCCGCTGCCGCTGCTGCAGGACGTGGTGGACTCGGCGAAGGAGTGCCCGGGCGACTGCATCCATGTGCGGCGGGTGCGGGACGGCGTCGAGGTGTACGGTCCCGACGCCGGGTGACGGCTCGGTGACGGCGCTGTGACGGGCCCGGCGGCTCAGACCGCGCGGGCCTGGTCTTGTGCGGTGCGGACGAAGGTTCCCGCACGCCAGCGCCAGGTGACCTGTTCGCTCTGGTCGGGGCAGCAGGTGGGCACGTCGGGGGACGAGTAGCCGAGCAGGGTGGCCCGGACGGCTCCGTCGCGGACGGCGAAGCCGGTCACGTTCTTCTGCTGTGCCGGTTCGACGAGGGTGGCGACGACGCGGGCCGCGGGCGTGCCGGTGCCGTTGCCGTGGGTGAGGACGTAGATGCCGCTGGGCGGTGTGCCGGAGCCGGCTTCGCAGTGTACGACTGCGACGGTCTCGGGGTTTCCGTCGCCGTCGAGGTCTCCGGTGGCCTTCTGGGCGATCTTGCTGGGGGCTCCCCCGCACTGCAGCGGGTAGTGGGCCGTGGTGGCGTCGGGGGCGGGCCGGGGTGCCGGCGGCGCGGCGGTGGCTCCGGCGGGTCCGGGCTGGATGAGGCCCGCGAGGGCGACGACTCCGGCCATCGCGGTGGCGGTGGCCAGCCAGTGCACCGGCCGGGCGTGGGTGTGCGCCAGGTCCGTGACGGCGGAGGTCTGCACGCGAGGAGTCTCCTGTGAGTGGTGCGGAAGGAGGAGTTGCGGGCATCGTGCCACACGTCACAGGCGGGCGGAACAGTCGGGGTGGTTTCCGGTGGGCCGGCCGGCGCGGGGCTGCCGGTCCTGGTCCGGACGCGCGTGTGCCGCCGTCGGTTTCCCGGCCCGTGGGCGGGAACTCCGCGGCGGCACGCGTCCGTTGTCGGGGCGTCAGCCCCGGTGGCGTCAGCCCTTGTTGGGGCCTTCGTAGTCCTCGCCGTAGGCGCCCTTGGCGGGGCGGCGGCGGCGCATCGGGGGCTCGACGCCGTCCGCGAGGCGGCGGGCGGTGACGAGGAAGCCGGTGTGGCCGATCATCCGGTGGTCCGGGCGGACGGCCAGGCCCTCGACGTGCCAGTTGCGGATCATGGATTCCCAGGGCTGCGGTTCGGCGTAGCAGCCGAATTCGCGGATGGACTCCACAGTGCGGGCGAGCTGCGTGGTGGTGGCCACGTAGCAGCAGAGGATGCCGCCGGGGACGAGCGCCTTGGAGACGGCCTCCAGGCATTCCCAGGGGGCGAGCATGTCGAGGATGACGCGGTCGACGTCGGTGTCGGACAGGTTGTCCTGGAGGTCGCCGACGGTCAGCTGCCACGCGGGGTGCGGGCCGCCGAAGTAGCGCTCGACGTTGCCCTTGGCGATCTCGGCGAAGTCCTCGCGGCGCTCGTAGGAGTGCAGCATGCCGCTGTCGCCGATGGCGCGCAGCAGGAAGGAGCTGAGCGAGCCGGAGCCGACTCCGGCCTCGACGACGCGGGCGCCGGGGAAGATGTCGGCGAAGGCCAGGATCTGCCCCGCGTCCTTGGGGTAGACCACGGCGGCACCGCGGGGCATGGACAGGACGTAGTCGGGGAGCAGGGGGCGCAGCGCGAGGTAGGCGACGTTTCCCGTGGTACGGACAACACTGCCCTCGGGAGCACCGATCAGCTCGTCGTGCGGGAAGGAACCCTTGTGGGTGTGGAAGTTCTTCCCGGCTTCGAGCGTGAAGGTGTAGTGGCGTCCCTTGGGATCGGTGAGCTGGACCTGGTCCCCGACCTTGAAGGGCCCGCGACGGCGGGCGGCACCGGTCGGTTCGGACATGTGAGCCACCTTATCAAGCGCTTCCTCCCCTCCGGAGCGCTCGAGCGGTGTACCGGTGTTACGAGGAGGGTCGTGCCATGGCCTTCACGAAGGCCCTCTCCACGTCGGTGGTGGACAGCACGCCGTAGATCTCGCCGCCGTCCTCCACCACCAGGTATTCGGTGGCGGGACTGGCGCGGAGGTGGTCGAGGAGGGGCTGGCCGGTGAGGTCGGCGGGGACCTTCATGCCGTCGGTGAGGTCCTGGGAGAGGGCGCTGACGGCGACCCAGGGGCGGCGGTGCTGGGGGATGCCGGCGATGGCGGTCTCGCGGACGATGCCGGTGGGGGCGCCGTGGCCGTCGACGACGACGAGGGCGCGGGCGCCGGCCTCGTTGGCGCGGCGGAGGGCCTCGGAGAGGGGGGTGGCGGACTCGACGGGGATGGCGCGGCGGGTGAGGGTGCGGGCGCGCAGTTCGGGGAGGTGTTCGCGGAGGCGGGCCATGCGGAGGCTGTTTCCGGCGCCGGTCCAGATGATGGCGGCGAGGATGGCGGCGAGCAGGGCGTCGGTGACGGTGGTGAAGCCGGAGACGTTCTCGGTGTTGTTGCCGAGCAGGCCGGTGCGGGTGAGCAGGGGCAGGCCGATGAGGACGGTGACGGCGAGGGCGCGGCCGACCCAGGCGGCGGCGACGGTGCCGCTCATGGCGTTGCCGGTGATCTTCCAGACGACGGCGCGGAGCATCCGGCCGCCGTCGAGGGGGAGCCCGGGGAGCAGGTTGAAGACGGCGACGATCAGGTTGGAGATCATCAGGCCGCCGAGCAGTACGGCGGGGACGGTGCCGGGTTCGACGGCGTAGAGGCCGGCGTAGAAGATGCCGGCGAGGACGAGGGAGAGCAGCGGGCCGACGAAGGCGAGGAGGAATTCGCGGCCGGGGGTCTCGGTCTCCTTCTCGATCTCGGAGACGCCGCCGAAGAACTGGAGCTGGATGCGGCGCACGGGGAGTTTGAAGCGGAGCGCGGCGAGGGTGTGGGCCAGTTCGTGGACGAGTACGGAGGCGTAGAAGGCGATCGCGAAGAAGAGCGAGACGAGGTAGCGCAGGGCGCCGAGTTCGGGCAGGACGCGGTCGATCTGGTCGCCGAAGACCCAGGTGATGAGGGCGGCGACCAGGAACCAGCTGGGCGCGACGTAGACGGGCACGCCGAAGGGCCGGCCCATGAGGATGCCGCCGCCGGGCTCCTCGGTCCGCTGCGGCTTGGACTCGTCCTGGTTCACGGGTTCCTTTCGTCGCCGAGCTGCTCGGCCCGCGTCACGCGGTCACGGTTCGATCATGTCGATGATGCAGTGCGACGGGTCCTGAGTCGATGGTATTCCGCGCGCGCCCGGTGAACGGATCAGGGTCGGACGGGTACGCGCTGTCAGTGGCGGGCCGTACTGTCTTTGTCATGAGTACGAGCGAGCAGCCGCCGGTGGATTCCTCGGCGGCCCGGACGCCCACGTCGTTGTCGCCGTCGCGGGCGAGTGACTTCATGCAGTGTCCCCTGCTGTACCGGTTCCGGGTGATCGACCGGCTGCCGGAGAAGCCGAGTGCGGCGGCGACGCGGGGCACGCTGGTGCACGCGGTGCTGGAGCGGCTGTTCGACGCGCCGGCGGTGGAGCGGACGGCGGCGCGGGCGAAGGCGCTGATTCCGGGGCAGTGGGACCGGCTGCTCGAGTCGCGGCCGGAGCTGGGCGAGCTGTTCGCGCAGGACCCGGCGGGCGAGCGTCTCGCGCAGTGGCTGTCGGAGGCGGAGTCGCTGGTCGAGCGGTGGTTCACGCTGGAGGATCCGACGCGGCTGGAGCCGGCGGAGCGCGAGATGTTCGTGGAGACGGAGCTGGCTTCGGGGCTGCGGCTGCGCGGGGTGATCGACCGGGTCGACGTGGCGCCGACGGGTGAGGTGCGGATCGTCGACTACAAGACGGGCAAGGCGCCGCGTCCGGAGTACAGCGAGGGCGCGCTGTTCCAGATGAAGTTCTACGCGCTGGTGGTGTGGCGGCTGAAGAGCGTGGTGCCGCGCCGGCTGCAGCTGGTGTATCTGGGCAGCGGGGACGTGCTGACGTACGACCCGGTGGAGGCGGATCTGCTGCGGGTGGAGCGCAAGCTGCTGGCGCTGTGGGAGGCGATCCGGCTGGCGACGGAGACGGGTGACTGGCGGCCGCGGCCGACGAAGCTGTGCGGCTGGTGCGATCACCGGGCGGTGTGTCCGGAGTTCGGGGGCACTCCCCCGGTGTATCCGCTGCCGGTGGTGCCCGCGCGCCCGGTGTGATCCGGGAGCCGCGCCCCGGCAGGGCAGAATGGGTGCCGTTCCGCCCTCCGTCTGAGCTCCTGAGGAGTTGTCCGTGGCTATCCGCGTCCTACTGGTCGACGACCAGCCGCTGCTGCGTACCGGTTTCCGGATGATCCTGGAGGCGGAGCAGGACATCGCGGTGGTGGGTGAGGCCGGTGACGGTCTGCAGGCCCTGGACCAGGTGCGGGCGCTGCAGCCCGATGTGGTGCTGATGGACATCCGGATGCCGCGGATGGACGGGGTGGAGGCGACCCGGCAGATCACCGGTCCGGGCCGGGACGGTCCGGCGAAGGTGCTGGTGCTGACGACGTTCGATCTGGACGAGTACGTGGTGGAGGCGCTGCGGGCGGGGGCGAGCGGCTTCCTGTTGAAGGACGCTCCGGCGACCGAGCTGGTGCAGGCGATCCGGGTGGTGGCGGCGGGCGAGGCGATGCTGGCGCCGTCGATCACGCGCCGGCTGCTCGACAAGTACTCGGCGCATCTGCCGTCGGGCGAGGAGCAGGTTCCGGACACGCTGAACACGCTGACGGACCGTGAGGTCGAGGTGCTGAAGCTGGTGGCGCGGGGTCTGTCGAACGCGGAGATCGCGGCGGATCTGTTCGTCAGCGAGACGACGGTGAAGACGCACGTGGGGCATGTGCTGACGAAGCTGGGTCTGCGTGACCGGGTGCAGGCGGCGGTGTACGCGTACGAGAGCGGTCTGGTGCGTCCCGGCGCGCAGTGATCGTCTGACGGTGTGCGAGAGGGCCCGGTGCGCGGTGTGCGCGCCGGGCCCTCTTCGTGCGGCGGGCCGGGTCAGCCCTTCTTGATCTCCCAGAAGCGGAAGACGGTGGAGGTGTCGAGGGTCCATTCGAGGCCGGTGACGGTGTCGCGGGCGACGGCGTACTGCTTGCCCTGCCACAGCGGCAGGAAGGGCAGCTGTTCGGCGACGATGTCCTGGACCTTGCCGAAGTCGGCGGCGGTGGCGCCGCGGTCGGCGGAGGCGGCGGTCTTCGGGATGAGCTCGCCGGTGATCTTGGCGTTCTCGTAGTGGTTGCCGAGGACGTTGCCGTCGCCGAAGAAGGGAGCGGTGAAGTTGTCGGCGTCGGGGTAGTCGGGGACCCAGCCCTTGACGTAGACGCCGTACTTGCCGGCCTCGATGTCCTTCTCGTACTGGCCGTACTCCACCGACTTGGCGTCGGCCTGGAACAGGCCGCTGTCGTTGAGCTGCTGGGCTATCGCCTTGACTTCCTGGTCGGTGCCGGGGCCGTAGCGGCTGGGGGTGGACCAGAGGGTGAGCTTGACCGGGGTGGTGATGCCGGCCGAGCGCAGGGCCTTCTTGGCGGCTTCCTTGTCGGGGCTGCCGTAGGTGTCGAAGAAGGCGGTGTTGTGGCCCGCGATGCCGGCGGGGACGATCGAGTAGAGCGGGGTGGCGGTCGACTTGTAGACGCCCTGGACGAGCGCGTCGCGGTCGACGAGGTGGGCGATGGCCTTGCGTACGCCGAGCTTGCCGGCGACCGGGTCCTTCATGTTGAAGACCAGGTGCTGGACCTCGGCGCTGCTGCCCTGGACGACTTCCAGGCCCTTGTCGTCGGTGCTGGTGGAGCCTTCGGTCGCGGCGATGTCGTCGGCGGACAGGCCACGGTAGGCGACGTCGATCTCGCCCGCGGACAGGGCCTTGGCGAGGCGTTCGCGGTCGCCGCGGTAGAGCTTGAGGCTGACGCCGCCGTTCCGCAGCTTGGCGGTGCCCTGGTAGTTGGCGTTGGCGGAGAAGTCGGCCTCGGTGTCGCTGAACGAGTCGAGCTTGTACGGGCCGGAGCCGACGGCCTTGCCGTCGGTGCGCAGCTCGGTGGCGGAGTACTCGCGGTGGTCGACGATGGAGCCGGCGCCGGAGGCGATCTTGCTGGGGAAGGTGGCGTCGGGGACCTTGAGCTTGAAGACGACCGTCTTCTCGTCGGGGGTCTCGATGCTCGCGATGGTGGACAGCAGCGGGGCCGGGCCGGACGGGTCGTTGATCTTCAGCGCGCGCTCGAAGGAGAACTTGACGTCCTCCGAGGTGAGCGGGTTGCCGTTGGAGAACTTGAGGCCCTCGCGCAGGGTGCAGGTGTAGACCCTGCTGCCGGCGTCGAAGCCGCACTTGTCGGCGGCCTCGGGCTCGGGAAGGGAGCCGCCCTTGGGGAAGGCGAGCAGGGACTGGAAGACGTTGTTGAACAGCAGCCACGAGCCGGGGTCGTATCCGGCGGCGGGGTCGGTCGCCAGGATCTCGTCCGACATGCCGACGCGGATGGTGGGGCCGGCCGCGCCGGCGTCACCGCCCTGTTCGGTGCCGCAGCCGCTGAGCAGGGTGGCTGCCAGGCCGGCCGCGAGCGGGGCGGTCAGCCACTTGTTGTGTGCCTTCACAGAACTTGCCTCTTGATCTCTTGCCAGGCCGGCCGCGGGGGTGTCGCGCGGCCGGTACGAACGAAGGGGTCAGGCGGTGCCGCGGCCGAGCTCCCACAGGAGCAGGTCGGAGGAGGTGTTCAGCGACCATTCGACGCCGGTGATGTCGTCGCGGGCTGCCACGTACTGCTTGCCCTGCCACAGCGGGAGGACGGGCACGTCCTTGGCGACGATCTTCTGGATCTGCTCGAAGACGGGGGTCGCGGCGGTGCGGTCGGCCTCGCGGCGCGACTGCGGGATCAGCCGGTCACGGACGGACTGGTTGACGTAGGGGGTGTTGAGGAAGTTGTCGCTGTCGAGGAACGGGGCGACGTAGTTGTCCGGGTCCGGGTAGTCGGGGAACCAGCCCAGGCCGTAGACGGCGTAGTCGCCGCGCTTCTGGGCCGGGCGGAACTTGGCCCATTCGGTGCCCTGGACCTGGACGTCGAAGAGCTTGCTGCTGTTGAGCTGGCCGCGCAGGGCCTCGAACTCCTGGGCGGTCTCGGAGCCGTAGTGGTCGGTGGTGTAGTGCAGGGTGACCTTGACCGGGGTCGGCACGCCGGCGTCGCGCAGGATCTTGGCGGCCTTCGCGGTGTCGGGCTCGCCGTAGGTGTCGATGAACGAGGTGGCGTGGCCGGTGACGCTGGACGGGATCAGCGAGTAGAGCGGCTCGGCGGTGGGGCCGTACACCTTGCTGACCAGGGCGCCGCGGTCGATGACGGAGGCCATGGCCTGCCGGACGGCCTTGTCCTTGACGGCGGGGGCCTTGGTGTTGAAGCCGAGGTAGCGGATCTCGAGGCCGGGGACCTCGGTGAGGTTGATGCCGTCCTCGGGCTTCTCGGTGTGCTCCTTGATCTGCACCTGCGACATGGCGCGGCCGGCCACGTCGATGGTGTCGTCGCGCAGCGCCTTGTCCATGCTCGCGGCGTCGTCGAAGGGGCGCAGCTCGACCTTGTCGTTGCGCATGGTGATGTCGCCCTTGTAGCGGGCGTTCTTGGTGAAGACGAACTTCGTCACCTTGTCGCCGGCGACCTCGGCCTTGAGGGTGTACGGGCCGGAGCCGTCGACCTCGAAGCCCTTGCGCAGGGCCTTGCCGTCGTACTTGTCCTTGCTGAGGATGCCGGCGACGGGGGTGGAGATCTTGTACGGGAAGGTCGCGTCGGGCGTCTTGAGGTGGAAGATCACCTCGCGGTCGCCGTTGGTCTCGACGGTGTCGATGCCGGCGAGGAGGGCTGCGGTGCCGTTGTCGGACTTGATGGCGAGGACGCGCTCGACGGAGAACTTGACGTCGTCGGCGGTGACGGGGGTGCCGTCGGCGAAGGTGAGCCCGGAGCGGAGCTCGCAGCGGTAGCTCTCGCTCTCCTTGTCGGTGAAGGCGCAGCTCTGGGCGGCCTCGGGGACGGGCCGGCCGCCGCCGCGCGGCACGTGCATGAGCGTCTGGACGGTCTGGCGCAGGATGTTCCAGGCGCCGGTGTCGTACGCGTAGGCGGGGTCGAGCGGGGCGGGTGCGTCCGTGGTGGCGACGAACTGGTCCGTGGTGCCGACGACGATGGCCTTGCTCTTGCCGTCGCCGCCGCAGCCGGCGAGGAGGGGCGTGAGCAGGGCTGCCGTGAGGGGCAGCACCAGGGTCTTGCGGTTCATCGGGACGATCTCCTTCACCGGCACGGGGTGACGGCCGGCAGTGGTACAGCGACTTCGGTCACTCCGCCGGCCGCCCGGTCGGGGCGGGGCGATCGGGCCGTGAAGGGGTGCGATCGGTCCTGTGGACGCGGCGACTTGGGTGTTCGCCGGGGCACTCGGAGGGTGCGGCGGAGTACTCGCGAAAGCCTAGTGGGCGGCGCCGCCGCCGCCGGACGGGGCGAGTCCGCGTGATGATCACGGGACGCCCATGAATACGGTCCGTTCGATACCCATACATGGGAACGATTCGTACGTGGATGATCGAATCGGGACACTTGGGCGGGGTGTAACCGCCGGTTTCGGGACACTGCACGCAGACAGGCCACCCGCCGGTCGGCACTCTGCGTGACCAACGTCACGCGGGGGCTTTTCCGGTGGACGGCCTGAGGGCGGCCGGCTCAGATCGTGTGCGGGCCGGCGATGAGCGTGCGCAGGAAGGGCACGTCGACCTCTTCGAGGGAGCGCACGACGACCCGGCCGGCGGAGGCTGCGATGGGGGCGACGGAGGGCACCGCGACCACCCGGCAGCCCGCCGCCTCGGCCGCGGCGACGCCGGTCGCGGTGTCCTCGACGACCGCGCACAGCGCCGGGTCGGCGCTCACCCCGCGGGCGGCGGTGAGGTACGGCTCGGGGTGCGGCTTCGTACGGGACACCTCGTCGCCCGCGACGGTCAGGGTGAAGCGGTCGCGGCCGAGCGAGGCGAGCACCCGGTCGATGATCCTGCGGTGCGAGGCGGAGACCAGGGCGGTCGGGATGTTGTGCCGGGCCAGCTCGGCCAGGAGACGCTCGGCGCCCGGCATCAGCGGCACGCCCCGGTCGATGCGCTGCTCGAACTTCTCGTTGAGCAGCACGGTGAGCTCTTCGAGGGTGATGTCGGCGCCGGTGGACTCGATGAGATAGCCGGCGCTGCGCGTCATCGGGCCGCCGACCACGACGTCCCGCCATGCCTCGTCGAGGCGGTGCCCGAGGTCGGCGAAGACCTCCACTTCCGCGTCCCACCAGAAGCCCTCGGTGTCGACGAGGGTGCCGTCCATGTCGAGGAAGACCGCCTGCAGGGCGGAGCTGCCGTGGGCACGGAACAGGGACGCGGGGACCGTACTGGTCATCCGGCACACCTCCATGGAGGGACGAAGAGGCCGGCCTCCCAACCCGCAAGGGGGGTGGGCGACCGGCCTGCACTGGACCAACCAGTGTACGTCGCGTCGACTTACAACGCAGGGATTTACCTCTGCATCGTGAGCGGACGATTACCGCGCGTTGAAGTACTTCGCCTCGGGGTGGTGGATCACGATGGCGTCGGTGGACTGCTCGGGGTGGAGCTGGAACTCCTCGGAGAGGTGGACGCCGATGCGCTCGGGCTGGAGCAGCTCGGCGATCTTCGCCCGGTCCTCCAGGTCGGGGCAGGCGCCGTAGCCGAGGGAGAAGCGCGCGCCGCGGTACTTGAGCGCGAACATGTCCTCGACGTCGGCGGGGTCCTCGCCGCCGAAGCCGAGCTCGGCGCGGACCCGGGCGTGCCAGTACTCGGCGAGGGCCTCGGCCAGCTGCACGGACAGGCCGTGCAGCTCCAGGTAGTCGCGGTAGGAGTCGGACTCGAACAGCTTGGCCGTGGCCTCGCCGATCCGGGAGCCGACGGTGACGACCTGGAGGCCGACGACGTCGGTCTCGCCGGACTCCTCCGGGCGGAAGAAGTCGGCGAGGCACAGGCGGCGGCCGCGGCGCTGGCGCGGGAAGGTGAAGCGGGTGCGCTCGTTGCCGGAGTCGTCGAGGATGATCAGGTCGTCGCCCTTGGAGACGCAGGGGAAGTAGCCGTGCACGACGGCCGCTTCGAGCAGGTTCTCCGTGTGCAGGCGCTCCAGCCAGCCGCGCAGCCGCGGGCGGCCCTCGGTCTCGACGAGCTCCTCGTACGACGGTCCGTCGCCGGCCCGGTTCTGCTTGAGGCCCCACTGGCCCTTGAAGAGCGCGCCCTCGTCGAGCCAGCTCGCGTACTCCTTGAGCTGGATGCCCTTGACGACCCGGGTGCCCCAGAACGGCGGGGTGGGCACCGGGTTGTCGGTGGCGACGTCCGAGCGGCCGCCCGGCTCCGGCTCGTCGACCTGGAGGGTGGCGGCGCCCTTGGCGACGCGGCGCTGCTTCAGCTCGGGCAGGGTCGCGCCGGGCACGCCGCGCTTGACGGCGATGAGGGCGTCCATCAGGCGCAGGCCCTCGAAGGCGTCGCGGGCGTAGCGGACCTCGCCCCGGTAGATCTCGTGCAGGTCCTGCTCGACGTACGCCCTGGTGAGGGCCGCGCCGCCGAGGATCACCGGGTACTTGGCGGCCAGCTCGCGCTGGTTCAGCTCCTCCAGGTTCTCCTTCATGATCACGGTGGACTTCACCAGCAGACCGGACATGCCGATGACATCGGCCCGGTGCTCCTCGGCGGCCTCCAGGATCGCGGAGACGGGCTGCTTGATGCCCAGGTTGACGACGTTGTAGCCGTTGTTGGAGAGGATGATGTCGACGAGGTTCTTGCCGATGTCGTGGACGTCGCCGCGGACGGTCGCCAGGACGATCGTGCCCTTGCCCTCGGCGTCCGACTTCTCCATGTGCGGCTCCAGGTAGGCCACCGCGGTCTTCATGACCTCGGCGGACTGGAGCACGAACGGCAGCTGCATCTGGCCGGAGCCGAACAGCTCGCCGACCACCTTCATGCCGTCGAGCAGCGTGTTGTTGACGATGTCGAGGGCGGGCGTGGTGGTCAGGGCCTCGTCGAGGTCCGCCTCCAGGCCGTTCTTCTCGCCGTCGATGATCCGCCGCTTCAGGCGCTCCTCCAGCGGGAGCGCGGCCAGCTCCTCGGCCTTGCCGGCCTTGAGGGACTTGGCGGTGGCGCCCTCGAAGAGGGCCATCAGCTTCTGGAGCGGGTCGTAGGCCGGCTCGTCCCCCTGCGCGGGGCGCCGCCGGTCGTAGATGAGGTCCAGGGCCGTCTGCACCTGCTCCTCGTCGAAGCGGGCGATCGGCAGGATCTTCGACGCGTGCACGATCGCCGAGTCCAGGCCCGCCTTGACGCACTCGTCGAGGAAGACGGAGTTGAGCAGGATGCGGGCGGCCGGGTTGAGGCCGAAGGAGATGTTGGACAGACCGAGCGTGGTCTGCACGTCGGGGTGACGGCGCTTCAGCTCGCGGATCGCCTCGATGGTGGCGATGCCGTCCTTGCGGGACTCCTCCTGGCCCGTGCAGATGGTGAACGTGAGGGCGTCGATGAGGATGTCCGACTCGTTGATGCCCCAGTTCCCCGTCAGGTCCGCGATCAGCCGCTCGGCGATGGCGACCTTGTCCTCGACCGTGCGGGCCTGGCCCTTCTCGTCGATCGTCAGGGCGATCAGGGCGGCGCCGTGCTGCTGCGCCAGACGGGTGACCTTCGCGAAGCGGGACTCCGGGCCGTCGCCGTCCTCGTAGTTGACCGAGTTGATGACCGCGCGGCCGCCCAGCTTCTCCAGGCCGGCCTCGATGACGTCGACCTCGGTCGAGTCGAGGACGATCGGAAGGGTGGAGGCGGTGGCGAAGCGGCCGGCGAGCTCCTTCATGTCGGCGACGCCGTCGCGGCCGACGTAGTCGACGCAGAGGTCGAGCATGTGCGCGCCCTCGCGGATCTGGTCGCGGGCCATCTCGACGCAGTCGTCCCAGCGGCCCTCCAGCATGGCCTCGCGGAACTTCTTGGAGCCGTTGGCGTTCGTCCGCTCGCCGATCGCCAGGTACGAAGTGTCCTGGCGGAAGGGGACGGTCTGGTACAGCGAGGCGGCGCCCGGCTCGGGCTGCGGCTCGCGCACCGGCGGGACGAGGCCGCGGACGCGCTCGACGACCTGGCGCAGGTGCTCGGGGGTCGTACCGCAGCAGCCGCCGACCAGGTTGAGGCCGTACTCGGCCACGAACGTCTCGTGGGCGTCGGCCAGCTCGGCCGCGGAGAGCGGGTAGTGCGCGCCGTCCTTGGTCAGGATCGGCAGGCCGGCGTTGGGCATGCAGGACAGCGCGATGCCGGCGTGCCGGGCGAGGTAGCGCAGGTGCTCGCTCATCTCGGCGGGGCCGGTGGCGCAGTTCATGCCGATCATGTCGATGCCGAGCGGCTCCAGGGCCGTCAGCGCCGCACCGATCTCGGAGCCGAGGAGCATGGTGCCGGTGGTCTCGACGGTGACCGAGGTGATCAGCGGGACCCGGTAGCCGGCGACCTCCATGGCGCGGTGGGCCGCGATGACGGCGGCCTTCGTCTGGAGGAGGTCCTGGGTGGTCTCGACGAGGAGGGCGTCGGCGCCGCCGGCCAGGAGGCCCTCGGCGTTCTGCTGGTAGGCGTCGCGGATCGTGCCGTACTCGACGTGGCCGAGGGTCGGCAGCTTGGTGCCGGGACCCATGGAGCCGAGGACCCAGCGCTGCTGTCCGGTCTTCTCGGTGTACTCGTCGGCCGCCTCGCGGGCGATCCGGGCGCCGGCCTCGGACAGCTCCTGGATGCGGTGCGCGATGTCGTACTCGCCGAGCGCGGAGAAGTTGCAGTTGAAGGTGTTGGTGCCGACGCAGTCGGTGCCGACCGAGAGGTAGGCGTCGTGGACCGAGCGGACGATGTCCGGGCGGGAGACGTTGAGGATCTCGTTACAGCCCTCGAGCTGCTGGAAGTCCTCCAGAGAGGGGTCCTGGGCCTGGAGCATGGTGCCCATCGCTCCGTCGGAGACGACGACCCGGGAGGCGAAGGCCTCGCGCAGGGCGTCGGCCCGCTGGGCGGCGGTCGCGGGGACGGCGGAAGGGGTCGGCGACGAGGCCATGGAATGAGCTCCCTGGGATGCGACGGCTGTCGGCTTTGCACTCTCGGCGGAGGGTGCACGGGCCCAGAGTAACCGCGCGGACGCCGGGGTGGACATGGGGTTCCAGCTGGTGGACGGCATCCTGTGTGCGGGGACTCCCGGTACGGCCCGTTCTTGGACGACACTGTCAGGTGTGACGCAAGGTCGGCATCGACCGATAGTGTTCAGCATTGTCGAACAGCATGTGGTGAGAAAGGGCCGGGCGATGGCGAAGAACATCCAGTCGCTTGAACGGGCGGCGGCGATGCTGCGACTGCTCGCGGGCGGCGAGCGCCGGCTCGGCCTGTCCGACGTCGCCTCCTCGCTCGGCCTCGCCAAGGGCACCGCGCACGGCATCCTGCGCACCCTGCAGGCCGAGGGCTTCGTGGAGCAGGACCCGGCCTCCGGCCGCTACCAGCTGGGCGCGGAGCTGCTGCGGCTCGGCAACAGCTATCTGGACGTGCACGAGCTGCGGGCCCGGGCCCTGGTGTGGACGGACGACCTGGCCCGCTCCAGCGGCGAGAGCGTCCACCTGGGCGTGCTGCACCAGCAGGGCGTACTGATCGTCCACCACGTCTTCCGGCCCGACGACAGCCGTCAGGTCCTGGAGGTGGGGGCCATGCAGCCGCTGCACTCCACGGCGCTCGGCAAGGTGCTCTCGGCGTACGACCCGGTGGCGCACAGCGAGGCGGTGGAGGCCGAGCGGGACTCCTTCACGCCCCGTACGGTCACCGACCTCACGGACTTCGAGGCGCTGCTGGACACGACCCGTGCGCGGGGGTGGGCCGCCGACGTGGAGGAGACCTGGGAGGGCGTGGCCTCGGTGGCCGCACCCATCCACGACCGGCGCCGGATGCCGGTGGGCGCGGTGGCCATCACGGGCGCGGTGGAGCGGGTCTGCGCCGGGGGCGAGCTGCGCTCGGAGCTGGTGGCCGCGGTACGGGACTGCGCCCGCGCCGTCTCCCGGGACCTGGGGGCCGGCCGCTTCTGAGGCGTCGCCCGTCCTTGACGTCCGAGACCCCGGGTCGCCGCCCGACCGAACACATCCGAACCCGCCGGTAACGATCGCGTTATCGGCGGGTTTTTCGCGCTCAGCACCCTTGACGCGCTGTTAACCGTGGCGCAAAACTTCCGTTCATCGGTCGGCATTGTCGAACAGCTACCGGCAATACGCGCTAAGGTGTGACAGTGCCAAGGGCCGCCAACGCCCTCACACGAGGGCGCGGACCACCGGAGGGAACCCGTGGTTCGCCTTCCCCTGGACGAAGGACAAAGGAGTCGCGGGTGTCCAGCTCCGACATCTTCATCGGCGAGACCATCGGTACCGCCGTACTCATCCTGCTCGGCGGCGGTGTCTGCGCCGCCGTGACGCTCAAGAGCTCGAAGGCCCGCGGCGCGGGCTGGCTCGCGATCGCTTTCGGGTGGGGCTTCGCCGTCATGACGGCGGTCTACATGACCGCTTCCCTTTCCGGCGCCCATCTGAACCCCGCCGTCACCATCGCGATAGCGATCAAGGACGGCGACTGGAGCAACGTTCCGGTCTACCTCGCCGGCCAGCTGCTCGGCGCCATGATCGGCGCGGTGCTGGTCTGGGTCACGTACTACGGCCAGTTCCGGGCCCACCTCACGGACGAGTCGATCATCTCGACGCCGCACGAGGAGGGCATGGTCGACCAGCAGGCCGCCCCGAACGCCGGTCCCGTGCTCGGCGTCTTCTCGACCGGCCCGGAGATCCGTAACACCTGGCAGAACCTGGCCACCGAGATCATCGGCACCGTCGTGCTCGTCCTCGCCGTGCTCACCCAGGGCCTCAACGACAGCGGCAAGGGCCTCGGCGTCCTCGGCGCCCTGATCACCGCGTTCGTCGTGGTCTCCATCGGCCTCTCGCTCGGCGGCCCGACCGGCTACGCCATCAACCCGGCCCGTGACCTCGGTCCGCGCATCGTGCACGCCCTGCTCCCGCTGCCGAACAAGGGCGGCTCCGACTGGAGCTACGCCTGGGTCCCGGTCGTCGGCCCGCTGGTCGGCGGCGCCATCGCCGCGGGTATCTACAACATCGCGTTCGCCTGAGCCGTCCTTCTTCCAGACCTCCCTTGGAGCACACCGTGACCGACGCCCACACCACCGGCCCGTTCATCGCCGCCATCGACCAGGGCACCACCTCCTCCCGCTGCATCGTCTTCGACAAGGACGGCCGGATCGTCTCCGTCGACCAGAAGGAGCACGAGCAGATCTTCCCGAAGCCGGGCTGGGTCGAGCACGACCCGATCGAGATCTGGACCAACGTCCAGGAGGTCGTCGCCGGCGCCCTCACCAAGGGCGGGATCACCGCGGCCGACGTGAAGGCCATCGGCATCACCAACCAGCGCGAGACCACGCTGCTGTGGGACAAGAACACCGGCGAGCCGGTCCACAACGCGCTCGTCTGGCAGGACACCCGCACCGACGCCCTGTGCAAGGAGCTCGGCCGCAACGTCGGGCAGGACCGCTTCCGCCGCGAGACCGGTCTGCCGCTCGCCTCGTACTTCTCCGGCCCGAAGGTCCGCTGGCTGCTCGACAACGTCGAGGGCCTGCGCGAGCGCGCCGAGCGCGGCGACATCCTCTTCGGCACCATGGACTCCTGGGTCATCTGGAACCTCACGGGCGGCGTCGACGGCGGCCACCACGTCACCGACGTCACCAACGCCTCCCGCACCATGCTGATGAACCTCCACACCATGGCCTGGGACGAGAAGATCCTGCAGTCCATGGACATCCCGGCCGCCGTGCTGCCGGAGATCCGCTCCTCCGCCGAGGTGTACGGCACGGTCAAGGGCGGCCTCCTGGACGGCGTCCCGGTCGCCTCCGCGCTCGGCGACCAGCAGGCCGCCCTGTTCGGCCAGACCTGCTTCGCCGAGGGCGAGGCCAAGTCCACGTACGGCACCGGAACGTTCATGCTGATGAACACCGGCGACAAGATCATCAACTCCTACAGCGGCCTGCTGACCACCGTCGGCTACCGGATCGGCGACCAGAAGCCGGTCTACGCCCTGGAGGGCTCGATCGCCGTCACCGGCTCGCTCGTCCAGTGGATGCGCGACCAGATGGGCCTCATCAAGTCCGCCGCCGAGATCGAGACCCTGGCCTCCTCCGTCGAGGACAACGGCGGCACCTACTTCGTGCCGGCCTTCTCCGGCCTCTTCGCCCCGTACTGGCGCTCCGACGCCCGCGGTGTGATCGCCGGCCTCACCCGGTACGTCACCAAGGCGCACATCGCCCGTGCCGTCCTGGAGGCCACCGCCTGGCAGACCCGCGAGATCACCGACGCCATGACCAAGGACTCCGGCGTCGAGCTGACCGCGCTCAAGGTCGACGGCGGCATGACCTCCAACAACCTGCTGATGCAGACCCTCTCCGACTTCCTGGACGCCCCCGTCGTGCGCCCGATGGTCGCCGAGACCACCTGCCTCGGCGCGGCCTACGCCGCCGGCCTCGCCGTCGGCTTCTGGCCCGACACCGACGCGCTGCGCGCCAACTGGCGCCGGGCCGCCGAGTGGACCCCTCGCATGGACGCCGACAAGCGCGACAGCGAGTACAAGAACTGGCTCAAGGCCGTGGAGCGCTCCATGGGCTGGCTCGACGAAGAAGAGAACTGACGAGGAGTAACGCGCGATGACCACCCTGCAGAGCCTCCCCTCCCTGGGGATGCACCCGGCCGCCGGTTCCCTTCCGACCCGCGCCGAGACCAGAGAGCAGCTTTCCAAGGCGACGTACGACCTCCTGGTGATCGGCGGCGGCATCCTGGGCATCTCCACCGCCTGGCACGCCGCGCAGTCCGGGCTGCGGGTGGCCCTGGTGGACGCCGGCGACTTCGCCGGCGCCACCTCCTCCGCCTCCTCCAAGCTGCTCCACGGCGGTCTGCGCTACCTGCAGACCGGCGCGGTCAAGCTCGTCGCCGAGAACCACTTCGAGCGGCGCGCGGTCTCCCGCCAGGTGGCCCCCCACCTGTCCAACCCGCTCACCTTCTACCTGCCCGTCTACAAGGGCGGCCCGCACGGCGCGGCCAAGCTCGGCGCCGGCGTCTTCGCCTACAGCGCCCTGTCCGCCTTCGGCGACGGCGTCGGCCACCTGCTGAGCCCCGCCAAGGCCGCCCAGGACGTGCCGGAGCTGCGCACGGACAACCTGAAGGCCGTCGCCGTCTACGGCGACGACCAGATGAACGACTCCCGCATGGCCCTGATGACGGTCCGCGCCGCGGTCGACGCCGGCGCGGTCGTCCTCAACCACGCCGAGGTCACCGGCCTGCGCTTCACCCGGGGCCGGGTCACCGGCGCCGAGCTGCGCGACCGGATGTCCGGCGAGGAGTTCGGCGTCGACGCCCGCCTGGTGCTCAACGCCACCGGCCCGTGGGTGGACCACCTGCGCAAGATGGAGGACCCCAACGCGGCCCCCTCCATCCGCCTCTCCAAGGGCGCGCACCTGGTCCTCAAGCGCACCTCCCCGTGGAAGGCGGCGCTCGCCACCCCGATCGACAAGTACCGGATCACCTTCGCCCTCCCCTGGGAGGACATGCTCCTGCTCGGCACCACCGACGAGGAGTACGAGGGCGACCCGGGCGAGGTCGCGGTCAACGACAAGGACATCGCCCAGATCCTGGACGAGGCCGCGTTCTCCATCCGCGACCAGCAGCTCGACCGCTCCCTGATCACCTACGCCTTCGCCGGCCTGCGGGTGCTGCCGGGCGGTCCGGGCGACACCTCGAAGGCCAAGCGCGAGACGGTCGTCACCGAGGGCCGCGGCGGCATGCTGTCGGTGGCCGGCGGCAAGTGGACCACCTTCCGCCACATCGGCCGCACCATCATGAAGAAGCTGGAGTCGCTGCCGGGCCACCCGCTCGGCGACGACCACGAGCCGGTCGCCACGCTGCCGAAGCGGCTGCCGCTGCCGGGCATCGCCAACCCCAACGCGGTCGTCCACCGGCTCCTCGTCGACGGCCCGGCGCCCGGCCCGCGCATGGCCGCCGACACCGCCAAGCACCTGGCGACCCACTACGGCTCGCTCTCCTTCGACATCGCCCGGATGGCGAACGAGAACCCCGAGCTCGCCGAGCGCATCCACCCGGACGCGCCGGAGATCTGGGCCCAGGTAGCCTACGCCCGCGACCACGAGTGGGCCGAGACCGCGGACGACGTGCTGCGCCGCCGCACCACGCTGACCATCCGCGGCCTGGCCACGGACGAGATCCGCGGCAAGGTCGAGGACATGCTGCGCGGCAACTAGTCACCCCCCACAGGTGGTAAGGGGCGGTCTCCCATGGAGACCGCCCCTTACGCGTGCCGGGGCGCGCGCCATGCGCCCGCCACATCAACGCAACACTCCGCGCGCAGAGTTGAAGCATGAAGTTTCAGGTGCTCTCCCTCATCGGCCATGCCCCGCACCCGCTCACCGGCGAACTGCCCGCCGCCGCCGACCGCCTCGAGGAGGTCCTGGCGGTCGGCGAGGCCGCCGAGCGGCTCGGCTACGACGCGTACTCCGTCGGCGAGCGGCACGCCGGCCCCTTCCTCTCGTCCAGCCCCTCGGTGGTGCTCGGCGCGCTGGCCGCCCGCACCTCCCGCATCCGGCTCCTCACCGGCGTCACCGTCGTCGCGATCCTCGACCCCGTGCGGGTCGCCGAGGACTACGCCACGCTCGGCCTGCTCTCCCGCGGCCGGCTCGAACTCGTCGTCGGCAAGGGCGCGGAGGCCGGCCACTTCGACCTGTTCGGCCTGGACGAGGCGCGCCAGTGGGACCTGCAGAAGGAGAAGTACGAGCTCCTGCGCCGGCTGTGGACGGAGGAAGGCGTCGACTGGGAGGGCGAGTTCCGGCCCGCCCTGAAGAACGTGACCACGGTCCCCCGCCCGTACGAAGGCCGCCCGCCGCGCGTCTGGCACGGCTCGGCGACCAGCCTCAACTCCCCCGAACTCGCCGCCCGGCACGGCGACCCGCTGTTCACCGCCAACGCCATCCAGCCCCGCGAGGCGTACGCGAGGCTGATCGCCCACTACCGCGAGAAGTTCGAGGAGTACGGGCACGATCCGCGCGAGGCGCGTGTGGCGGCGGGCTCCGGCGGGCTGCTCATCGCCGACACCGCCGAGCAGGCCGTCAGCCGCTACAAGGACCTCTACGAGGCGAAGGTGCGCCAGACCTTCCGCCCCCACCTGGAGGGGAAGGCCGGCTACAACACCCCGTTCCGCACCATCGAGGACGCCATCGCGGGCGGACCGCAGCTCATCGGCTCCCCGCAGCAGATCATCGACAAGATCCTCGGCTACCACGAGGTGTACGGACACGACCTGCAGTCCATCACCGTCGACGCCTTCGGGCAGTCCACCGCCGAGCAGATCGAGACCCTGGAGCGGTTCGCCGAGGAGATCGCCCCGGTCGTACGGAAGGAGGCGCCCAGCACGCTCTGGGAGGAGTGAACGAGGAGGGACGCGCGTACGCGTGCCGACGGGAGTTCCTGGGTAGTCGATCACAACCGAACCGGCCTTCGGGCGCGTCCGAGGGCTGCGGACGGGCCGCCCGAAAGGCATAAGGTTGGTCCGTACGACAGGAACTTCGACGAAGGAGGCGCTGGGTGATCGAGCTCGAGGGGGTTCCCGAGCTGATCGACCCGGTCATGGTGGCCGCGTTCGAGGGCTGGAACGACGCCGGCGACGCCGCCTCCGCCGCGGTCGCCCACCTGGACCGGGAGTGGAAGGGCGAGGTGTTCGCGGCGCTCGACGCCGAGGACTACTACGACTTCCAGGTCAACCGGCCCACGGTGTGGATGGACGGCGGCGTCCGGAAGATCACCTGGCCCACGACCCGGCTCTCCGTGGTGCGGATCGGCGGCGACAAGCCCCGGGACCTGGTCCTGGTGCGCGGGATCGAGCCGTCGATGCGCTGGCGTTCGTTCTGCAACGAGCTCCTGGGCTTCGCGCACGAGCTGGGCGTGGAGATGGTGGTGATCCTGGGCGCGCTGCTCGGTGACACCCCGCACACCCGTCCGGTGCCGGTCAGCGGCGTCACCTCCGACCCCGACCTGGCCCGCACGATGGACCTGGAGGAGACCCGCTACGAGGGCCCGACGGGCATCGTCGGCATCCTCCAGGAGGCCTGCACGCACGCCGGGGTGCCCGCGGTGAGCCTGTGGGCGGCGGTGCCGCACTACGTGTCGCAGCCGCCCAACCCGAAGGCGACGCTGGCCCTCCTCAACCGCCTGGAGGACCTGATCGACCTGCGCATCCCGCTGGGCGAGCTGCCCGAGGACGCGCGGGCCTGGCAGGTGGGCGTCGACCAGCTGGCCGCCGAGGACAGCGAGGTCGCCGAGTACGTGCAGACGCTGGAGGAGGCGCGGGACACGGCGGAGCTCCCGGAGGCGTCCGGCGAGGCCATCGCCCGCGAGTTCGAGCGCTATCTGCGGCGCCGCGAGCCGGGCCAGAGCGGCCCGGGGCACGCGACGGAGAGCGGTGACGCCTCGTACCTCCGGGACAGCGCGGGCGAGCGGACCCGCCCGCCGAAGCCGCAGCAGCCGGGGCCGGAGGCGGTGCCGGGCGCGGAGCCGGAGCCTCCGGAGGAGGAGCGGCCGGGGGCGGAGCGGCCCGACGCCGAGGACGGCTCGGGGGACGGCGACGAGGGCGGCTCCACGGACGGCTCCGAGGAGTGACCGGTACGGGAGGGGTGGCGCGGCCGCCCCTCCCGTACGGCTTTCACAGCTTTGCCGTCACACCTGGTCGATCGCGACCACGTCGAACTCGGTCGTCGGCGTGGGCTCCACGTCGAAGCGGGCGTTCGGCAGATAGATCCGGTCGCCCCAGGCCGCCGCAGTGGTGGGGATGCGGAAGCGCGGGTCGGTGATCCGGGCGACGGCCGTGCCGCGGGTGCCGGCGGCGTTCAGCCGGACCACGTCGACCTGGTTGTTCACCTGCTGGACGATGTACAGGGTGCGGCCGAGGAGCAGCAGCCCGTCACCGTTGGGGATCTTCAGTCCGCCGAGGTCGACGGCGGTCGCGGCGCCCGTGGCCGGGTCGACCCGCATCAACGTGCCGCCGTCGGCGACGGTGTTGACGACGAGCAGGGCACGGCCGTCGGGGGTGCGGGCGATGCCGTTGGCGGTGAAGTCGGGGCCCTGGGTCCAGTCGCCGCCGAGCGGTACGGTCTCGGGGGCGCCGACCGGCTCGCCGGCGCGGTCGAGGGCGAGGCGGTAGAGCTGCGGCTGGTAGGAGTCCGTGAACCAGGCGGCACCGGGGGTCAGGACGACGTCGTTGACCATGGTGGTCTCCGCGCCGAGCCCGGTGAAGTGGCGCAGCAGCGCGCCGGTGCGGACGTCGACGACCCGGATCTCCCGGCTGTAGCCGCCGGAGAGGAAGAGTCGCCGTTCGGCGGTGTCGATCTTGAGGCCGACGGTCATGTGCCCGTCGCCCAGCCCCTCGTGGATGATCCGGCCCTCCCCGGTGGCCAGCGAGGCCCGGTAGACGGCGCCGTTGGCGAGCGAGCCGAAGTAGGCGTACGGGCTGTGCCCGATGGCGATGCCCTCGGGCGCGAAGCCCTTCGGCAGCGGGAAGCCGGCGGGCCACGGCCGACCGGAGTCGGCGGCGTGCGCCGGGCCCGCGGCGAGCGGGCCGGTGAGAGCCGCCGCGCCGAGGGCGGCGGCGGCTCCCAGAAAACCTCTGCGTGCGAACGAACGTGACACGAGCGCCCTTTCGTACAACTGGTCGATTGGCACTCACAGCTCATCACAACACACGCCGCTCGCAAGCCAATTAGCCGAATACGGCCGTTGGCATCAGGCGCAGGTGAACCGGGCGGCCGCCCAGTCCCCGTGGTCCCCGCTCTTCGAGCCGTTGGTGTCGTTGACCTTCAGATGGACATGGCGCGCGCCGGTCACGTCGACGTTCACCGGGACGGTGGCGGAGGCGCCGGTGACCCGGGGCGAGGTCCACAGCACCTTGCCGTCCGCCTCGACGGAGAAGGCCACCTCGCCGTAGCCGTTGATCTCGTCGTCGATGCCGACGTCGGCGGTGAGGGCGGTGCAGCGGCCGCCGAGGTAGACCTCGATGTCGGAGTCGGCGTGGGCGCCGATGCCCTTGGCGTAGGTCTGCCCGGCGAGGGTGAGGGTGTGGCCGTCGGTGGCGCCCGACTCGCCGTTGGAGCGGTCGCGTTCGGGCGGCCCCCAGCCGTTCGTGGACTTCAGCCAGACCAGGTCGCTCGCCCAGGCCGGGGCGGTCGGCGGCTGCGGCATCACGCCGACGGCGAACCGCTGGAGGGCGGTGCGGTCGACTCCGGCGGCCCGGTGCCGGACGCTCGCGGTGAGCACGGTCTCGCCGGGGACGGCGTCCTTGGCCGGCGTCACGGAGAGCTCGACGCGGCGGGTGGCCCCGGCCGGGACGCGGTCGATCGGGGCGGCGGGGGCGACCTGCCAGCCGGCCGGGGCGGCCAGCGCGACCTGGACGTCGGTGGCGTCCCGGGTGCCGGCGGTGACGTCGACGGCGACGGTGCCGGGCACGCCCGCGCCCAGCTCCTGGCCGGTCGGCGCGGTGACGGTGGCGGCGGCCCCGGGGACGGCGCCGCCGACGGCGCTGGTGTCGTCGAGTTCGAGGGTGAAACCGCGGTCGGTGCGCTGCGTGCCCGTCTTCACCTGGACGACTCCGCCGCGGTCGTCGCGGTCGTACCACCAGCCCTGCTCGGCGGCGTCGAAGGCGGCCTTCGAGTCGAGCCGGGGCAGCGTCCGGTCGCCCAGCCACACCGTGCTCGGGCTGTCGCCGGTGTGCACGGTGAAGCGGTACGGGCGGGCGGCCGACTTGCCGGTGTAGGTGCCGGTGCTCGGGCCGATCCGCACGCTGACGTCACCGGCGCCGCGCTGCGGCGCGCTCACCTCGGCGAGCTGGGTGGCGTAGCCGCCGGTGCGGTGGGCGCGGGTGACGCCGTCGTCCTCGTACAGCTCGAAGGAGGACCGGCCCTGCGGGTAGACGTCCCAGGCGATCGGGTCGCCGGCCTTGCGCTCGGTGTACGAGCGGATGCCGCCCGGCCACATCGGGACGGCGGCCCCGGCCCGTACGAACAGGGGCAGGGTGTCGAGCGGGGCGCTGTAGTGGTCGAGGGTGACGGGGCCTTCGTACGTGCGGCCGTTCGCGTAGTCGATCCAGGTGCCCTTGGGCAGGTAGATGCCGTCGCGCTCGACCGCGTCCTTGTAGACGGGCGCGACCAGGAAGTCCTCGCCGCTGAGGAACTCGTACTTGGCGGCGTCCGAGGCGGCGACCGGGTCGTCCGGGTATTCGAGGGCGAGCGGCCTGGCGAGGCCGACGCCGGTCTCGGTGGCCTGGTGGGCGTGGGAGTAGATGTACGGGAGCAGGGCCTCGTGCAGCTTGAGCGAGGCGCGGTTGATCGAGGTGTAGGGCTCGCCGTAGCGGAAGGGCTGCTTGTCCATGGCGGCCCAGCCGTCCATGGTCATGGTGACCGGCAGGAACATCTTCCACTGCAGGTCACGGGTGTACGTCTTGGGGCTGCCGCCGAAGATGCCGTCGACGTCGCCGGTGGTGTAGGCGAGGCCGGACATGGCGGCACCGGCGTAGGTGGGGATCTGCCAGCGGATGTACTCCCAGCTGCCGGACTGGTCGCCGGACCACTGGACGCCGCAGGCTTGCGCGCCGGACCAGCTCTCGGGGGCCCAGGTGAAGCCGCGGGCGTCGGAGTTGGCCTCGATGCCCGCGTAGGCGTCCTTGCAGCCGTCGAGGGCGAACTTGTAGCCGGAGCCGACCCAGGCGACGTCGAGCTTGGCGACCCGCTGGCCGGCCTTCACCTGGTCGGCGAGCTTGTCGATGCCGTCCTCGGTCCACAGCCCGAGCTGGGCGCCGTTGGCCTGCAGGCCCTGGGCGGTCTGGGCGAGGTTCTCGTAGCCGCAGCCGTAGCCGTCGTTGACGAGCATCCAGCCGTTGGGCATGTCGTTCCGGACGTAACCGTCGGAGACCTTGAGGGCGTCGAGGGTGTGGCGTTCGCCGCGGTTGGCGTTGTGCAGGTAGCAGTCGGAGTCGCCGATCTCCAGGCCGTAGACGGGCGGCATGAACGGCTTGCCGGTGAGCTTGGTGTACTGGCCGATGACGTCCTTGACGGCGTCCTGGCCGCTGCCGGCGAAGTAGTAGGCGTCGAAGCGCTGTTCGCGGGCGGTGGTGGTGACGGGCTCGCCGAAGACGTAGGTGTTGGGGGCGTAGGTGTTGCGGTAGACGCCGTAGCCGGCGGAGGAGAGGTAGAACGGGACGGAGTTGGGGTGGCCGCCGTCGTTCCAGTTGTAGTCGACGCCGACCTCGACGGTCTTGCCGCGGTGGGAGGTGTTGCCGCGGCCGTTCTGCATGCCGGCGCCGTAGAACTGTTCGTCGGCGCCGCGGGCCAGGGTCTGGGTGGTGCGGTCCTGGTTCCAGGTGAGGCCCTGGGTCTCGGTCCACAGGGGCGTGCCGTCGGCGCGGAGCGCGGCGAAGCGCAGCGGCGACTTGTAGGCGCGCAGGGTGACCCGGTCGGTGCTCAGCTCGTAGCGGTCGCCGAGGTCGGCCCAGTGGGTGGCGGGCGGCGGGCCCTGCGGCAGGACGATGTCCTGGCCGGTGGGGTCGGTGAACCTGCCGTCGGGGGCGAGTTCGATGCGGAAGGTCTCGTCGGAGACGAAGCTGACCCGGGCCTCGGAGTGACCGGCGGTCAGCCGGTAGACGCCGCGGGCGGCTCCGTCGGCGGCGAAGCCGGTGACCTCGCCCACGGTGGTGTCGGCGGGTGCGGCGGAGGCGGTGCTTCCGGGTCCCGCGAAGACCGCGAGGAGTCCGAGCACGGCTCCGCCGAGGACAGCTCTCATGCGCATTGATGATTGCATGGAGCGTTCTTAGCGCAGATTCGAGCATCGAGCCAGAGGCAAAACGGAACCGCCCTCGGACTTCGGCGGAAGTCCAAGGGCGGCTGCACGTATGGGAGTTGTAGGCCCCGCAGGGGCCCGGAGGGTGCGCTACAGGGCGACGCCGAGGAGGGCGTCGACCGCGCGCGAGACGAGGCCGGGGGCGGACTCGTCGGTGCCGCCCTCGGCGGCCTGGAGCGCGGCCCAGCGGTCGACCGCGGCGAGCGCGGCCGGCGCGTCCAGGTCGTCGGCGAGCGCCTCGCGGAGCTCCTCGACGAGCGCGTCGGCGGACGGGCCGTCGGGTCGCGAGACGGCCGCGCGCCAGGCGCCCAGGCGCTCGACGGCGTCCTGGAGGACCTGGTCGGTCCACTCCCAGTCGGCCCGGTAGTGGTGCGAGAGCAGGGCGAGCCGGATGGCGGCCGGGTCGACGCCTTCCCGGCGCAGCGCGGAGACGAAGACCAGGTTGCCCTTGGACTTGGACATCTTCTCGCCGTGCAGGGCGACCATGCCGGCGTGCACGTACGCCTTGGCCATGGGGAACTCGCCGGTCAGGGCCTGCGCGTGCGAGGCACCCATCTCGTGGTGCGGGAAGATCAGGTCGGAGCCGCCGCCCTGCACGTCGAAGCCCATGCCGAGGTGGTCGAGGGCGATGGCGACGCACTCGATGTGCCAGCCGGGGCGGCCTGCGCCGAGGCTGCCGCCGTCCCAGCTGGGCTCGCCCTCGCGGGCGGCCATCCACAGCATCGGGTCGAGCGGGTTCTTCTTGCCCGGACGGTCCGGGTCGCCGCCGCGCTCGGCGGACAGGTGGCGCATCAGCTCCGTGTCGTAGTTCGAGACCTCGCCGAAGTGCGGGTCGGACTCGACGGAGAAGTAGATGTCGCCGTCGAGCTCGTAGGCGGCGCCGGAGTCCCGCAGCTTCTCGACCAGCGGCACGATGCCCGGTATCGCCTCGACCGCGCCGATGTAGTGCTGCGGCGGCAGCATGCGCAGGGCGGTCATGTCCTCGCGGAAGAGGGCGGTCTCGCGCTCGGCGAGGCCGACCCAGTCGATGCCGTCGCGCTGCGCGCGCTCCAGGAGCGGGTCGTCCACGTCGGTGACGTTCTGGACGTACTGAACCTGCCGCTTGGTGTCGAGCCACACGCGCTGCACGAGGTCGAACGCGTTGTAGGTCGCCGCGTGACCCATGTGGGTCGCGTCGTACGGCGTGATGCCGCAGACGTAGAGACGGGCGACGGGGCCGGGGGCGAGGGTCACTCGTCCGCCGGTCGACGTGTCGTGAATCCGGAGGTCGCGGCCCTTGCCGGGCAGGGCGGGGACCTCAGAAGCGGGCCAGGCATGCATGTCCTGAGCGTAACCGGACAGGTGTTCCGGATACGAACCGCATACGGGATCTTGACCGATTACGCGGTCTTGCAGCCACGGCCGGATCGTGCATACCCCCAGGGGGTCTGACCGGCCGGGAGGGATTGGCCGAAAACATTCGCCCGGCGGCGCGTGCTCACACGGGCGGCCAGGGAATGGCGGGCCACTGCCCGGACGGTACGGGGTGCCGCCCGGTCCTGCGCAGAACGGCGACGCGGTCCCGCAGGGCGGCCACCTCGGCGGCGGTCAGCAGGCCCGCGAGACGTTGGGCCAGTGGAGTGCCGGGCGCGAGGCGCTCGTCCAGCACGGCGAGGACGGCGATGGCCTCCTCGGTCAGCTCCTCCCCCGCCCAGCCCCACAGCAGGGTGCGCAGCTTGTCGTCCACGTGGAACGAGACGCCGTGGTCGATCCCGTACAGGCGCCCGTCCGGCGCCGGAAGCAGATGCCCGCCCTTGCGGTCGCCGTTGTTGATGACGGCGTCCAGGACGGCCATCCGGCGCAGCTGCGGGGTGTCGGCGTGGACGAGCAGCGCGGTGCGGTCCTCGGCGACCTGGGCGTGCCCCACGGCCTTCCAGCCCTCACCGGCCTCCTCGTCCTCCACCAGGGCGAGCAGCTCGGCCGCCGGGTCGGCCTCGACCCACAGCTGGACCATGCCCTGGCCGTACGGGCCCTCGCGCAGCACCGTCGGCGGGACCAGGCCCCAGCCGGTGGCCTCGGACAGCTCGTAGGCGGCGACCTCGCGCTGGGCGAGGGTGCCGTCGGGGAAGTCCCACAGCGGGCGCTCCCCGGCGACCGGCTTGTAGACGCAGGCCGCCTCCACGCCCTCGTACGCGACGGAGCAGTAGAGCACCGCGTTGGACGCCTCGCGGACCTGGCCGCGCACGGTCAGCTCGCCCTCGGCGAGCAGCTCTGTCGTGCCGGGGGTCCCCTTGCCCGTCGTTCGACTGCCGGTCATGCGCCGCGACGGTATCCGTTCTGGCGCGGGCAGACATGGCCCTCGGGGTCGAGCGGCAGGCTGCACAGCGGGCACGGCGGCCGGCCGGCGTTGACCACGTCGAGGGCGCGCTTGGCGAAGGCCCGGGCCTGGGTGCCGGTGAGCCGGACGCGCAGCATCGGCGGGCCGTTCTCCTCGTCCTGGAGCAGCCGCTCCTCGGCCTCGGCGAGGTCCTCCTCGGAGTCCGCGTCGAGCTCGACGAGCGCCTGCGCCTCGACGATCATGCGCTGCTCCTCGCCGTCCCAGGCGAGGGCCATGGTGCCGACCCGGAACTCCTCCTCGACGGGGGCGTCGAGGGGCGCGGTGTCGGTGGTGTCCGGCGGTGCGACGGCGGGCACGGGCGCGTTGCCGCCGGTGCGGCGCAGGACCTCGTCGAGGAGCTCGTCGATCCGCTCGGCGAGGGCCGCGACCTGGGTCTTCTCCAGGGCGACGCTGGTGACCCGGCCGGCCCCGGACGCCTGCAGGAAGAACGTACGGCGGCCAGGCAGCCCGACCGTGCCGGCCACGAAACGCTCCGGTGGGTCGTAGAGGAACACCTGACGGGACACGTTCCCGACTCCCTTGGGTCTCGGTGGTGTGGCCGCCGGACCGGCCGGCGGGACCGGCGTGGCCGTGCGGCTACAGCGGCGCGTCCACCCTACTGCGCGTGGGGATCACGGTGCGCCCGCACCGCCCCCGACCTCAGCCGCCCCGTCGTCGGCGGGGGTCTCCCGCGGCGCGAGCGAGCCGAGGTCGCCGGTGTCGCCGAGGCGCAGCAGGAAGGGCCGGAGCCGGGTGTAGCGGATGGCGGTGACGGAGCAGGGGTCGACCTGGATGCGCTGGAAGAGGTCGAGGTGGAGGCCGAGGGCGTCGGCGACGAGCGCCTTGATGATGTCGCCGTGCGAGCACATCGCGTAGACGGCGTCCTCGCCGTGCTCGGCCTCGATCCGCGCGTTCCAGTCGCGCACCGCGTCCACGGCCCTGGCCTGCATGGCGCGCATGGACTCGCCGCCGGGGAAGGCGGCGGCGGAGGCGTGCGCCTGGACGACCTGCATCAGCGGCTCGTCCGTCAGCTCGGCGAGCTTGCGGCCCGACCAGTCGCCGTAGTCGCACTCGCTGATCCGGTCCTCGACGTGCAGCGGCAGCCCGGGGCGGGCGTCGAGCAGCGGCCGTACGGTCTCCCGGCAGCGCTGCAGCGGGCTGGTGACGACGGCGGCGAGCGGCACGCCGGCGAGCCGTCCGGGCAGCGCCGCGGCCTGCGCGGCGCCCCGCTCGTCGAGCGCCACCCCGGGCGTACGCCCGGCGAGCACCCCGGAGGTGTTGGCGGTGGAGCGTCCGTGCCGGACGAGGATCAGGGTGGCCATGTCGGCCAGCCTAGGGGGTGTCCGGCGGATCAGGGTCGGACGGGCTGTGGCGAGGGCCGGAGGGGCGGCCGGGTGCGCCGGCGCGTCCGGCAGGGGAGAATGCGGCGCGTGATCGTGGATTCGGCCATCTATCGGAGCGGGCGCAGGACGGAGGGCCCCGCCGACCTCTCGGACGCCCTGGAGGAGGCGCGGGCGACGGGTGACGCCTTTCTGTGGGTGGGGCTGCACGAGCCGACGGAGGCCGAGTTCGAGCATGTCTCCGACGAGTTCGCGCTGCATCCGCTGGCCGTCGAGGACGCCCTGAAGGCCCATCAGCGGCCCAAACTGGAGGTCTACGACGACTCGCTCTTCGTGGTCCTCAAGCCGGTGGTGTACGAGCCGGAGAGCGACAAGGTCTCCTCGGGAGAGCTGATGGTCTTCATCGGCGACTCGTTCGTGGTGACCGTGCGGCACGGCGTGGGCGCGCCGCTGAAGGCGGTGCGGCAGCGTCTGGAGGCCGATCCCGACGTGCTGAGGCACGGGCCGACCTCGGTGCTCTACGCGATCAGCGACGCGGTGGTGGACCACTACATCGACGTGGCCGCGGAGCTCCAGATCGACCTGGAGGAGCTGGAGGCGGACGTCTTCGCGCCGTCCGGCGGCAATCCGGCGCGGACGGCGGAGCGGATCTACACGGCGAAGCGGCAGGTCCTGGAGTTCCGGCGGGCGAGCGGCCCGCTGGCCGGTCCGGTCGAGCGGCTCGTGACCGGCTCGGTGCCCTTCGTGCACGAGCACGCGGTGCCGTTCTTCCGGGACGTCCAGGACCATCTGCTGCGTGCGAACGAGCAGGTGGAGGGGCTCGACCGGCTGCTCTCGGACGTCCTGTCGGCGCATCTGGCGCAGATGGGCGTGCGGCAGAACGACGACATGCGCAAGATCTCGGCCTGGGCCGCGATGGCCGCCGTCCCCACGATGGTCGCGGGGATCTACGGCATGAACTTCGACCACATGCCGGAGCTGCGCTGGGTCGGGTCCTATCCGGCGGTGATCCTGCTGATGGCGGGGATCGTGGCGGCCCTGTACCGGCTGTTCAAGCGGCGCGGCTGGATGTGAGCCCGCGCCGGCTGCGTGGTTCGTGGTCCCGGCGGGCTCAGAAGGCGTGGGCCGGGGTCGCCGGTCCTCCGAGGGCGTCGCGGCGCTCGGGCATCCTGAGGTCGACCATCTTGTGCCAGCCGACGGCCCGCTCGTACGCGTACATGGCGTGGATGCCGGCGGCGAGCGCGGCCGCCCTGGTCCTGGGCCAGTTCAGGATGCGGCCCATGTGGCTCATCACGGCGAGGCTGACGTCCCGGTAGACCTGGATCTCGGCGAGCGCGGACTGGCGCAGGGTGCGCTGGATGAGCCGGCCGTGGCCCGCGTAGTTGAGCCGGAGCAGTTCCTCGTGACAGTAGGCGAGGTGGTTGACCTCGTCGTTGTCGATCATGCGCACGGCCTTGCCGAGCTCGGGGTCGTCGCCGAAGTATTTGACCAGCATGTTCATCTGCTCGGCGGCCCGCTGCTCGGTGACCCGGCTGTGGCTGAGGTAGACGATGACGTCCCGCTCGCTCAGCGGCTCGTCGCGGCGGAGCTTGTCGTGGGCGAGGCCGATGCCGCGCCGCTCCAGGAGCATCGTGTAGTCGGTGTCGGGCGGCACCGGGACGGGTTCGAGACCGCGCTTCTTGAGCAGCGCGTTGAAGATCCGCCCGTGTTTGTCCTCGTCGGCGCCGTGCCGTGCGATCTTGGGCGCGAGCTCGCGCATCCCGGGCGCGACGAGGGCCGCGATCCGGCCGTTCTCCCAACCGCCCTGGGCCTCGCCGCTGGCGGCGATGGAGCAGAACAGCTGGAAGGACTCGTCGTTGTCGATGATTTCCTGGAACAGGCTCTTGGCCGTGAGCATGGCTGCCACCTCCCGTGCGGTACGAGTCAAGTGCGCCGCGCCGGGGCGGGCAACACGAGGAGGCGGAAACTGGGCCGAAAGACGGACGGGCGGGGGGCGTAACCCGGGGCGCGGGTCGGGCGTTGTGCTGCGTGACGGCCGTGGCGGGGAAGACCCCCGAGCCCCCACCACGGCCGCAGGCTTGCCCGAGCCCGTCCGTGCCTCCCCCAGCCCGTCCGGGCCTGCCTGAGCCCCTCCCGGCCTTCCCGAGCCGTCCGGGCCTGCCCGAGGGTCGTTACGCGAGTCCGGCCCGCTCCAGGGCCTCGACGCCCGCCCGCAGCGCCGCGAGGCGCTCGTCCAGGGTGAAGCCGGCCGGTGCCAGGGTCAGGGTGGTCACTCCGGCCGCGGCGTACGCCTTCATCCGGTCGGCGATCCGGTCGACCGAGCCCAGCAGCGTGGTCTGGTCGATGAGCTGGCGCGGGACGGCCGCGGCGGCGCCCTGCTTGTCGCCGGACAGGTACTTGTCCTGGATCTCGGCGGCGGCCTTCTCGTAGCCCATCCGCTGGGCGAGCTGGTTGTAGAAGTTCTGCTTGCGGCTTCCCATGCCGCCGACGTAGAGGGCGGTGTACGGGCGGAAGACGTCGGCCAGCGCGTCGATGTCGTCGCCGAGGGCGAGCGGCAGGGTCGGGTGGACGTCGAAGCCGTCCATCGTGAGTCCGGCCTTCTCACGGCCCGCGCGCAGGTGGCGCAGCGCGGTCTCCTCCAGGTGCTCGGCGGCCGGGAAGATCAGCAGCGCGCCGTCGGCGATCTCGCCGGTCTGCTCCAGGTTCTTGGGGCCGATGGCCGCGATGTAGAGCGGGATGTGCGGGCGGGTCGGGTGGACCGTGAGCTTGATCGGCTTGCCCGGGCCGTCCGGCAGCGGCAGCGTCCAGTGCTCGCCCTCGTAGCTGAGGCGCTCGCGGGTCATGGCCTTGCGGACGATCTCGACGTACTCGCGGGTGCGGGCGAGCGGCTTGTCGAACTTGACGCCGTACCAGCCCTCGGAGACCTGGGGGCCCGAGACGCCGAGGCCGAGCCGGAAGCGGCCGCCGGAGAGCGAGTCGAGGGTGGCGGCGGTCATGGCGGTCATCGCGGGCTGGCGGGCCGGGATCTGCATGATGGCCGAGCCGATGTCGATGCGCTCGGTCTTCGCGGCGACGAAGGAGAGCACGGTGGGCGCGTCGGAGCCGTACGCCTCCGCCGCCCAGCAGACGTCGTAGCCGAGGCGGTCCGCCTCCTGGGCGACGGCGAGGTTGTCGCCGTCCATGCCCGCGCCCCAGTAGCCGAGGTTGATGCCGAGCCGCATGCCACGTACCCCTTACCCATCGGTAACGTCTCTGTGTGCGGGACTCTAGCGCGCGGCCGGGTCGTGCGACAGGAGCCGTCGGGAGCCGGGTTGTCCACAGGGTCTCTCCGCGTGGTGCCGTGGCCAGTAATCTCGCGGCCATGGAGCAGAGGCATCTCGGACGTACCGGCCTGCGCGTGTCCCGGCTCGGGCTCGGCACCCTCACCTGGGGCCGCGACACCGACGAGCACGACGCCGCCGAGCAGTTGAAGACGTTCTGGGACGCGGGCGGCACGCTCGTGGACACCGCTGACGTGTACGGGGGCGGCGAGGCGGAGTACCTGCTCGGGCGGCTCCTCGACGGCCTGGTGCCGCGCCGCGACCTGGTGATCACGACGAAGGCGGGCAACGTGCCCGACCCGGACCGGCGCACCGACGGCTCGCGCGGGCATCTGCTGGCGGCGCTCGACGCCTCGCTGGCCCGGCTCGGCACGGAGTACGTGGACCTGTGGCTGCTGCACGCCTTCGACCCGTACACGCCCCTGGAGGAGTCCCTCCAGGCCCTGGACATCGCCGTCAGCACCGGCCGGGCCCGCTACGTCGGCGTCTCCAACTTCTGCGGCTGGCAGCTCGCCAAGGCCGGCACCTGGCAGCTGGGCGGGGAGCGGACCCGGCTGGCCGGGACGCAGATGGAGTACTCGCTGCTCCAGCGCGGCATCGAGCGCGAGGTGCTGCCGGCCGCGCTGGACCTGGGCATAGGCCTGCTGCCCTCGTCGCCGCTCGGGCGCGGCGTCCTCACCGGCAAGTACCGCGCCGGCACCCCGACCGGCTCCCGCGGCGGCTCCGAGGCCCTCGCCCCCTTCGTCGAGCCCTACCTCGACGACACCGCGAGCCGCATCGTCGACGCCGTCACCACGGCCGCCGACGGACTCGCGACCACGCCCCTCCAGGTCGCCCTCGCCTGGGTCCGCGACCGCCCGGGCGTCACCGCCCCGATCATCGGCGCGCGCAACGCGCAGCAGCTCGCGGCGGCGTTGTCAGTGGAGACCCTTAGTCTTCCTGACGAGATCTGCCGAGCCCTCGACGACGTCTCGGCGCCCGTACACCGCTACCCGGATCACGACTGGAGCACCTTGTGACCGAGCCTTCCCCGTCCACCCCCACCCCGCCGACCGAGCCCGAGCAGGCGGGGGTGGCCGACGCTGCGGAGGCGGAGGGAAGCCGCACGGGCCAGCCCGAGGGGCCGGCCGGGGCAGCGGCGGACGGCGGAGCGGAGCCGGGGGCGGCCGTGGCGGAGGGCGACCCGGCGGGCGACGAGGACGCTGCGGACCCGTCCGGCGGGGCGGCGGGCGAGGGGCCGGCCCCGTCGGACGACGGCGCGTCGAGCGCCGAGCAGGGTGCTGAGGACCCGTCCGGCGCCGCCGAGGGCGAGTCCTCGACGGAGGCGACGGACAGCGAAGGCGAGGCGTCCGGGCTCAGCGAGGCGCAGGCGGAGCTGGCCGCGCAGCGGGAGTTCCGGGCGCGGATCGAGCAGCGGAAGGCCGAGCGGGGCGGGCCCGTGGAGGCCGGGGGGAAGCTCAGCGGGACGGCGGCGGATCTGTTGGCGGCGGTGCGCGCCGTGGAGAGCGGCGCCAGGCCGGTCGCCGTGCCGCGCGTCGCGGAGCCCGCTCCCGCGGCCCGGCCCGCGCCGGAGGAGCGGACCGTGCGGCCGCCGGTGCCCACGGCGCCGGTGGTGACCGAGGAGACGGCGGGCGCCGTCCGGCAGGTGCTGGCGCGTGGCGGGGCTCCAGAGGCGCTCGCCGGGCAGGTGGCGAGCGTGCTGGGCGAGGGCGCGGCGCGTGCCCTGGAGGACGACCCGTGGCAGCTCCTGACGGTGCCCGGGGTGCGCGCCGAGCAGGCCGACGGCTTCGCGCGGGCGCTGCTCGGCCCGGAGTGCGGCCCCGGCGACCCGCGCCGGGTGGTGGCGCTCACGGCCTGGCTCCTGGAGCAGGCGGCCCTGAAGGGCCACACGGCCCTGGAGATCGGGGCCGTGCGCGACGGGCTCGCCCGGCTCTCGGTGCCCGAGCCCGACAAGGCCGTCGACCTGGCGGTCTCCGAGGCGGCGGTCCTCGTCTTCCAGGAGGAGGAAGAGGAAGAGGCAGCGGAAGAGGGGCAGGAGGGCGAGGAGCAGGGGATCGCGGGTGAGACGCCCGCGCCCGTGCTGCTCGGCCTGGAGCGGTACGCGCTCGCCGAGGAGAGCCTCGCCGACGGGCTCGCCCGGCTGATCCGTACCGTCGAGCCCGCCGAGTGGGACGGCCCCGACCTGGCCCGCGCCGCCGGGGCGAACGGTCTCGTGCTGCACACCGGCGGCGAGGCCGCCCGCGCCGAACCGGCCGGGCTGGCCGCCGCCGCCCGTGAGCGGGGACTGCGCGTCGCGCTCGCGGCCCACACCGCCCGCGACGGCGCCCTGCCCCTGGCCACGCTCCTCTCCGGCGCGGCGGGCCCCGGCCGGGACGCGGAGGGCGCCCTCGCCCTGGACCTGCTGGTCGTGCTCGACGCGCCGCAGCTCGACGTCGAGACGGCCGCCGCGCTCGTCGAGGCACTGCCGGACGGCTGCCGGCTGGTCCTCAGCGGCGACCCGTACGTGCTGGGCGCGGCGGGCCCCGGGCGGGTCTTCGCCGATCTGCTGGCGGCCCGGATCGCCCCGCAGGTCGCCTCCCGCACGCCCGACCCGGGTCCGATCGGCGAGCTGGTCTCCGGCATCGCCGTCGGCGAGCTCAATCAGGTCGCCGCCCCCGGCAAGGAGGTCGTGATCGTTCCGGTCAGGGACGCGGCCGAGGCGGTGCACCGCGCGGTGCAGCTCGTCGCGGACTCGATCCCGCGGGCGATCGGCGTGCCCGCCGAGCAGACCCAGGTGATCACGGTCGGGCACGGCGGCTCCGCCGGCACCCGCGCCCTGAACGCGGCGCTGAAGCAGCGGCTCAACCCGGGCCCCGGCCGCTTCGGCGGCTACGACCCGGGCGACCGCGTCGCCCACTCCCCCGCCCCGGGCCGTACGGTCACCGGCACGGTCGTCTCGGCCGACGCCGAGGGCCTGCACCTGGACTGCGGGGACGCGCGGGTCGTCGTACCGAAGGAGCGGGTGGAGGCCACGCTGCGGCACGGCTGGGCGCTGACCGCGCACCAGGCGGCCGGGGCGCGCTGGCCTGCGGCGGTCGTGGTGCTGCCCGGCGACGCGGCCGGGGGCCTGAGCCGGCCCTGGGTCTACACGGCCTTCGGGCGGGCGGAGCGGCACCTGTCGGTCGTCCACGGCGTCGAGCAGGCGCTGCCGCGCGCGGTGGCCGAGGTGACGGCGCCGGAGCGCACGACCCGGCTGCGTCCGCTCCTCGAAGCGCTGCTTTCGGAGGACGAGGAGTGAGGGAGGGGCCCTGCCCGCGCGGGCAGGGCCCCTCCGTCGTTCAAGCGATCATCCAGGCGCGGCGCAGCGCCTCGGGCGATCGTTCAGGCGCCCGCCGGCTCTTCGACCAGCTCGTCGCCTTCTTCTTCGTCCTCTTCGCCTTCCTCTTCGTCTTCCTCCCCGTCGTCGTCCTCTTCGTCCTCCTCGTCGAAGACGGCGCTGATGTCGAAGCGGCAGACGATCCGTTCCGGATCGATGTGTTCGAAGGGGTCGTTCAGCCACTCCCCCGGTTCCTGCGGCTCCTCCGCCGCCTCGACCCAGAGCGTGGAGTCGCCCTCCTCCAGGCCGAAGTCCTTGTGCCGGGAGGCGATCTCGTCCGGTTCGTACTCGCCGAAGAGGACCCCGAGCGCCGCGTGGGTGGTGGCCGGCTCGTCCTCCCGGTCGAGGTCGGTGACCCGCCGGGCCTGGGCGATGAGCCGCTGCGGCTCCACCACGGCGTAGTCCCGCCGGATCAGCACGCTGAGCGCGTGCGGCTCCTCGGGTCCCGCGTAGGGCGGCAGGGAGTCGTTGACGTCGGGGATCTCGAAGGGGGTGACCTCGTCGTGCCGGGCGTAGAGGAGTTCGTCGTACGCGTCCGCCGCCGCGGCGAGCTCGTTGAACGCCTCGTAGACGGCCGGGTCGTCCTCCCCGGTGCGGCGTTCGACCGCAGCGAGGTGACGGTCCAGTGCGGTTTTGACCGCCTCGGCGGCGGCGCGTACCTCGGCAGCGGTGGGCTGCGCAGCATCAGACATAGGAGAGACGCTATCCGTACCGGGCCCTTGGCCGCACAATAGATGCGATGCCGGAATACGAATTTGTCGACGTGTACGTGCCGCGCGGCGTCTCCCGCAAGGAGGCCACGCGGCTCCTGACCGACCATGCCGAGTACGGGCACTGGGAGTTGGACCGCCTGAGCCTGCGCCGCGACGGGAGCCGCAAGGTGCGGCTGAGGCGGCGCATCATCCGTCAGATCCGCGCCACCTGGTGACATGAGGAAGGGGCCCCGCGACGCGGGGCCCCTTCGGTTCTCCGTACGGCTACGGACCGCTCGGTACGTGCTACGCGCTGCGGCGGGCCCGGCGGTAGATCACGGAGCCGGCGAGCAGCATGCCCGCGCCGACGGGGACGGCCAGCCCGAGCGGCGTCCCGGCACCGGTGTGCGCGAGCTCACCGGGTCGCCCCTGCGTGACCGTGTGCGTACCGGGCGTGTTCGGCCCGTGGGGCTGACCGGGAGCGCCGGGGGTGCCGGGGTGGCCCGGGTGGTGGCCGCCCTGGTCGCCGGGCGTGTCCGGGGTGCCGGGGTGACCCGGGGTGCCGGGAGGAGTCCCCGGGGTGCCGGGCGTGCTCGGCGGCGTGCCCGGCGTGCCGGGCGGAGTCCCGGGCGGCGTCGGCGTGCCGGGCGGCGTCGGCTGGTCGCCGTAGCCGCCGGGGCTGTCGTCGCCGTAGCCCCCGGGGCCGCTGCCGTTGCCGCAGTCGTTTCCGTAGGCGGCGTTGCCGAGCCCGACGCCGTTGACGCTGTTCCCGCAGACGTTCACGGGTGCGTCGATCGGCACCTGCACGGTGTTGCCGGACGCGACGCCCGGCGAGTGGGAGGCGTGGCCGTCGGCGGAGGAGCCGGAGCCGGAGCCGTAACCACCGCCCGAACCGCTCTTGTTGGCGCACGCGTTGCCGTACGCCGGGTTGAGCAGCGCGACACCGTTGACGGTGTTGCCGCAGACGTTGACCGGCGCGTGGACCGGGACCTGGACGGTGTTGCCGGAGGCGACGCCCGGCGAGTCGGACGCCGTGCCGCTCGCGCCCGCGCTCGCGTGCGCGTAGCCGCCGCCGAGGGCGATCATCCCGCCCGCCGCGGCGACGGTGATGATGCTCTTGCGGGTGATGCGTGTGACCTGTCGCATTGCTGTAGACCTGCTTCCCTGCCTGCTCCGGGCCTGATCGGCCCGCGAGAAATGACCACCGGCCCCGGAGTGCATGGCACGCACTCCGGGGCCGGCCTTGGCTCAGCCCCTCAGGGGACGAGGCACAACGTCAGTCAGCGTTGATGCAGGTGTTGCCGAAGGTGGGGTTCAGCAGCCCGATGATGGAGACCGTGTTGCCGCACACGTTGACCGGAACGTGCACCGGCACCTGGACCACGTTGCCCGAGAGGACACCGGGGGAACCGATGGCCGCACCCTGGGCACCCGCGTCGGCAACGGCCATGCCCGCACCCGCGAGAACGAGACCGCCGGTGGCAGCCGCAGCAGCGACGACCTTCTTGATCATTATTCCTCCTTGTTGGCAAATGCGGCCCCAGCCGCGGACCGCATCACCTGTAACGAGGGGGAACTCATGGGGCTACGAGGGCCCTTGGGCATTCACTCTTTCCGGTCAGCCCTGCACGGGTGGTCGATTTTCCGATGGTCAGCCCGGTCGGCCCGGCAGCTCGGTCGGTCCGGGTCGGCCCGGTCAGCTCGCGTCGATGAACCGGTCGAGGACCCGGACGCCGAACTTCAGGCCGTCGACCGGCACCCGCTCGTCGACGCCGTGGAACATGCCGGCGAAGTCGAGCTCCGGCGGCAGCTGGAGCGGCGCGAAGCCGAAGCAGCGGATGCCGAGGTCGTCGAAGGACTTGGCGTCGGTGCCGCCGGACAGCATGTACGGCACGGCGCGGGCGATCGGGTCCTCGGCGCGCAGGGCGAGCTGCATCGCGTCGACCAGGTCGCCGTCGAAGCTGGTCTCCAGGGCCTTGTCGCCGTGCACGTCCTCGCGCTTGACACGCGGGCCGAGGATGCGGTCGAGGTCGGCCAGGAACTCGTCCTCGTAACCGGGCAGGAAGCGCCCGTCGACGTGCGCGGTGGCCTGGCCGGGGATGACGTTCACCTTGTAGCCGGCGCCGAGCATGGTAGGGGCGGCGGAGTTGCGCAGGGTGGCGCCGATCATCTTGGCGATGCCGCCGAGCTTGGCGAGCGTGGCCTCCATGTCCTCGGGGTCGAGCGGCGTGCCGAGCGCGTCCGACAGCTCGTCGAGGAAGCTGCGCACGGTCTTGGTCACCCGCACCGGCCACTGGTGCCGGCCGAGGCGGCCCACGGCCTCGCACAGCTCGGTGATGGCGTTGTCGTTGTTGGTCATCGAGCCGTGGCCCGCCGTGCCCTCGACGGTGAGCCGCATCCAGTGCATGCCCTTCTGGGCGGTCTCGACCAGGTAGAGCCGCAGGTTCTCGTTGACGGTGAAGGAGAAGCCGCCGACCTCGCCGATCGCCTCCGTCACGCCCTCGAAGAGGTCGCGGTGCTTGTCGACCAGGTGGCGGGCGCCGTAGGTGCCGCCGGCCTCCTCGTCGGCGAGGAAGGCGAGCACGATGTCGCGCGGCGGCTTGCGGCCGCTGCGCAGCCGGTCGCGGACGACCGCGAGGGTCATCGCGTCCATGTCCTTCATGTCGACGGCGCCGCGGCCCCACACGCACCCGTCGGCGACCTCGCCGGAGAACGGGTGGTGGGTCCAGTCCTCGGCGTTCGCCGGGACGACGTCGGTGTGGCCGTGGATGAGCAGGGCCGGCCGCGACGGGTCCTCCCCCTCGATCCGGGCGACGGTGGAGGCCCGCCCCTTGTGCGACTCGATGATCTTCGGGTCGAGGCCGACCTCGGCGAGCTTCTCGGCGACGTACTCGGCCGCCGCCCGCTCACCCGGCCCGGAGTGGTCGCCGTAGTTGCTGGTGTCGATACGGATCAGGTCCCGGCACAGGTCGACGACCTCGTCCTCGCCCGTGACGCCCCGGCCGGTGTTCGACTCGCTCACGCTGCTTCCTCCCACTACGTGCCCCATGTGCTGGCTGGTGATCTCCCCATCCTCCCGCGTGCCCCCTCGGGACCCAAGAGCGGTCGTCGGCCGACATGTGCCCGTCACACGGCCGGGGCCGAAGGGGTGGTGATCGGCCACCCCAGATGTTTGCTATGGTTTTCCTCGTCGGAAGGGCCCAGCGGCCAAGAAGACAAGATCACCTGTCCGGGTGGCGGAATGGCAGACGCGCTAGCTTGAGGTGCTAGTGCCCTTTATCGGGCGTGGGGGTTCAAGTCCCCCCTCGGACACCAGCGAAGGACCCCACATGATGTGGGGTCCTTCTTGTTAGGTACGGCGGTAGGACCGGTGCGACGCAGATCCAAGGCCCCTTCCTCGCCCCTCCCCCAGCGGGACGGGATCGATCCGGTGCGGCTGCGGTTCCCGGATGATCCGGAAGGGACCTGGGGGACCGTCCGCGACCATCTCCTCGACCGGTACGCGGGGGCGATCGGGTCCGGGCGGGTCGAGGAGATGCTGCGGGACGGGCGTTTCGTGGGCACGGACGGCGCCGTCACCGGTGACGAGCCGTACGCCGCGGGGCGGTATCTGTGGTTCCACCGGGACTTTCCGGCCGAGACGCCGGTGCCGTTCCGGATCGACGTCGTGTATCGGGACGAACGGATCGTGGTGGTGGACAAGCCGCACTTCCTGGCGACGATGCCACGCGGGCGGCATGTGACGGAGACCGCCATGGCGCGGCTTCGGCGGGACCTCGGGCTGCCGGCGCTGCAGCCCGCGCACCGGCTGGACCGGCTGACGGCGGGCCTCGTGCTCTTCGTCGTACGGCCGGAGGACCGGGGGACGTATCAGACGCTGTTCCGGGACCGGCTCGTGCACAAGGCGTACGAGGCGGTGGCTCCGTACGATCCGGCGGTGGAACTGCCGGTGACGGTGCGCAGCCGCATCGAGAAGGAGCGGGGTGTGCTGGCCGCCGCGGAGGTGCCGGGCGAGCCGAACGCCGAGAGCCGGATCGAGCTCCTCGCGCACGCCGGGGGCCTGGCCCGGTACCGGCTGGTGCCGGAGACCGGGCGGACGCATCAGCTCCGGGTGCACATGAACGCGCTGGGCCTGCCGATCCTGCACGACCCGTTGTATCCGGTGGTGCGGGAGGACGGGCCGGAGGACTTCGAGCGCCCGCTGCAGCTCCTCGCGCGGACGCTCGCGTTCACCGACCCGTTCGACGGCACCCCGAGGCGCTTCGAGAGCCGACTCGCTCTCAGTGGCCTCGCTTGAGCCATTCCTCCAGGTGCGGGGCCTCGGCTCCGATGGTGGTGCTGTCGCCGTGGCCGGTGCGGACCACCGTCTCGTACGGCAGCGTGAGCAGCTTCGTGCGGATCGAGTCGACGATCGTCGGGAAGTCCGAGAAGGACCGGCCCGTCGCGCCGGGGCCGCCCTGGAAGAGGGTGTCGCCGGTGAAGACGGTGCCCAGGTCGGGGGCGTACAGGCAGACCGCGCCCGGGGCGTGACCCGGCGTGTGCAGGACGTGCAGGTCGGTGCCGGCGATGGTGAGGACCTGGCCGTCGGCGAGGTCGCCGTCGGGGGTGTGGTCGGGGTGGGTGAGCTTCCACAGCGGCTGGTCGGCGGGGTGGAGCAGGATCCGGGCGCCGGTGGCGGCGGCGAGGGCCGGGGCCGCGTCGATGTGGTCGTCGTGGGCGTGGGTGCAGACGATGGCGCGCAGGGCGCGGCCGTCGAGCGCGGCCAGGACGGCGTCGGCGTCGTGGGCGGCGTCGATGACGACGGCCTCGGTGTCGTCGCCGACGATCCAGACGTTGTTGTCGACGTCCCAGGTGCCGCCGTCGAGGCTGAAGGTGCCGGAGGTGACCAGGTGGTCGATGCGGGCGCCCATCAGAGGATCACCACCGAGCGGAGCACGTCGCCCTCGTGCATGCGGGCGAAGGCCTTCTCGACGTCGCCGAGGCCGATGGTCTCGGTGACGAAGGCGCCGAGGTCGATGCGGCCCTGCTGGTGCAGGTCGACGAGCATCGGGAAGTCGCGGGACGGCAGGCAGTCGCCGTACCAGGAGGACTTGAGCGCGCCGCCGCGGCCGAAGACGTCGAGGAGCGGGAGTTCGAGCTTCATCTCGGGGGTGGGGACGCCGACGAGGACGACGGTGCCGGCGAGGTCGCGGGCGTAGAACGCCTGCTGGTAGGTCTCGGGGCGGCCGACGGCCTCGATGACGACGTCGGCGCCGAAGCCGCCGGTGAGTTCCCGGACGGCCTCGACCGGGTCGGTGGTGCGGGAGTTGACGGTGTGGGTGGCGCCCATCTCCTTCGCCTTGGCCAGCTTGCGGTCGTCGATGTCGACGGCGATGATCCGGGCGGCTCCGGCGAGGCGGGAGCCGACGACGGCCGCGTCGCCGACGCCGCCGCAGCCGATGACGGCGACGCTGTCGCCGCGGCCGACGTTGCCGGTGTTGATGGCGGCGCCGATGCCGGCCATCACGCCGCAGCCGAGCAGCCCCGCGACCTCGGGGGCGACGGCCGGGTCGACCTTGGTGCACTGTCCGGCGTGGACGAGGGTCTTCTCGGCGAAGGCGCCGATGCCGAGCGCGGGCGACAGCTCGGTGCCGTCGAGCAGCGTCATCTTCTGCTCCGCGTTGTGGGTGTCGAAGCAGTACTGGGGCCGGCCGCGCAGACAGGCCCGGCACTGGCCGCACACCGCGCGCCAGTTGAGGACGACGAAGTCGCCGGGGACGACGTCGGTGACGCCCGCGCCGACCGACTCGACGATGCCGGCGGCCTCATGGCCGAGCAGGAAGGGGAACTCGTCGTTGATCCCGCCCTGCTTGTAGTGCAGGTCGGTGTGGCAGACCCCGCACGCCTGGATCCGCACCACGGCCTCGCCAGGTCCCGGATCGGGGATCACGATCGTCTCGACCCGGACCGGCTCGTTCCTGCCGGGGGCGACGACCCCCTGGACCTGCTGCGCCATCGTGGCTTCCTTCCGACGAAACGGCAACCCGCGTTACGGATGTGACGATTACGGCCAGGTTACGCGGAGACCGGAACCCGTGCCGCTGCGTTCGATGTCTCTCCCGGTACAGGCATGTACAGGCATGACACAGCCTCAGGGGGAACACATGACCAGTGAACTCGAGCCGTACGCGGACGCGATACGCGTCCCGCCGGTGCTCCGTCCGGGGGACGGCGAGGAGGTCGGGATCGCGCTGCGGCCGACCTGGGTGCGGATGCACCGGCAGCTGCCGCCGACGCTGATGTGGGGGTACGAGGGCAGCGTGCCCGGCCCGACGATCGAGGTGCGGCGGGGGCAGCGGATCCGGGTGGCGTGGACCAACCGGATCCCGAAGGGCAGCGAGTACCCGGTCACCGCGGTCGAGGTGCCGCGCACCGACGGCCAGCCCGATCCGCACAACCGGCCGGGCCGGGAGGGCGCGGAGCCGATCCGCGAGGTGGCGGCGCTGCCGGCCTGGACGGTGACGCATCTGCACGGGGCGCAGACCGGCGCCGGGAACGACGGCTGGACCGACAACGGGGTCGGCTTCGGCGACGCGCAGCTGTCGGAGTACCCGAACGAGCACCAGGCGGTGCAGTGGTGGTACCACGACCACGCCATGAACATCACCCGCTGGAACGTCTACGCGGGTCTGGTCGGCACGTATCTCGTCCGTGACGAGGAGGAGGACGCGCTCGGTCTGCCGTCCGGGGAGCGGGAGCTGCCGCTGATCCTGGCGGACCGGAACCTGGACACGGACGAGGACGGGCAGCTCAACGGGCGGCTGCTGCACAAGACGACCCGGCTGGTGGCGGCCCACCCGGAGACGGGCAGGCCGGTGGCGCTGCCGTTCTTCGGCCCGTACACGACGGTCAACGGCACGATCTGGCCGTATCTGGACGTCGAGGACGGCTGGTACCGCTTCCGGCTGGTGAACGCGTCCAACGCCCGCACGTACGACCTGGTGCTCGTCGACGAGGACGACCGGCCGGTGTCCGGCGTGGTGCACCAGATCGGCAGCGACGGCGGTCTGCTGCCGCGCCCGGCCTCGTTCGACTTCGAGGAGGGGCCGCAGGGGGCGGGCGACGTCGCGACGCTGACGATCTCACCGGCCGAGCGCTTCGACCTGCTGATCGACTTCCGGGGGCTGGCGGGGCGCAACCTGCGCCTGGTGAACAAGGCGCCGGGACGGGAGCCGGGCGTGGCGGACGCGGCGCTGAACGTGCCGTATCCGCACGTCATGGAGTTCCGGGTGGGCGAGAGCGCGGAGCCCGACGGCTTCGAGCTGCCGGCGCTGCTCTCCGGGTCCTTCCGGCGCTACGACCACGCGAGGATCGAGCACGGGCACCGGCTCGTCGTGCTGACGCCGCCGACCACGGTCGGGGGCGGCGGGCACCCGGAGATCTGGGAGATGGAGGAGGTCCCGGAGCACGAGCAGCCCGCGGTGCGGGTGCCGACGAACGGGGTGATCCGGGTCCAGGCGGCGGACGGCAAGGTGCGCATGTACCGGCGGACCGCCCGGACGTTCAACGACGGGCTCGGCTTCACCATCGGCGAGGGCTCGTACGAGCAGTGGTCGTTCCTCAACCTGGGGCCGGCTCCGGTGCTGCACCCGATGCACATCCACCTGGCGGACTTCCAGGTGATGGCGCGGGAGGCGTACGTGGCGGACGGCTTCGACGCGACGGTCGGCGGGACGCTGGCGCCGGTGCGCTGCGACACGGAGCAGCCGATTCCGGTGCCGCCGAACGAGCAGGGCTGGAAGGACGTGTTCCGGGTGCCGGGCGGGCAGCTGGTGCGGGTGATGGGCCGGTTCGACGGGGCGTACGGCCGTTTCATGTACCACTGCCACCTCCTCGAGCACGAGGACATGGGCATGATGCGGCCGTTCGTCGTGATGCCGCCGGAGGTGCTGCCGCTGGGCCACGGGCACGCGGGCGGTCACGACGACGGCCACGGTGGCGGTCAGGGCCCGGGCCACGGTGGCGGTCACGGGCACGGCGGCCGCTGACCCCGCCTCCGTACGGGAACGGATGAGGCCCCCGCGAGCGCGATGCTCGCGGGGGCCTCGTTCTTCCCGTGGGGGGAAGCTCCGGGGGCCGGACCGGGTCAGTCCTGGGAGGCGGCCGCGGTGGTGCGGACCCGGCCGCGGACCAGGTACCAGCCGCCGACCAGGGCCGCCGCGATGAGCGGCAGGCAGTTGACCGTGGTGCGGCTGACGCCGCCGTCCATCCACATCAGAACGAGGACGGCGCCGAGGAAGACCAGCGTCACGATCTGCGTGTACGGGGCCCAGGGCAGCTGGTAGGAGGGGCGGACGAGCTTGCCCTCCTTGGCGCTGCGCACGAAGAGCAGGGAGCAGATCATGATCATCGCCCAGGTGCCGATGATGCCGATGGAGGCGAAGTTGAGGACGAGCTCGAAGGCCTCGCCGGGCATCACGTAGTTGAGGACGACGCCGGCGACGCCGAAGCCCGCGGTGAGCAGGATGCCGCCGTACGGCACGCCGCCCTTGTTCATCACGCCGGTGAACTTGGGCGCGGAGCCGCTGAGCGACATCGAGCGCAGGATGCGGCCGGTGGAGTAGAGGCCCGAGTTCAGGCTGGAGAGCGCGGCGGTGAGGACGACGAGGTTCATCACGCCGGCGGCGCCGGGGATGCCGAGCTTGTCGAAGACGGTGACGAAGGGGCTCTGGTCGCCCGTGTACGCGGTGTACGGGAGGATCAGCGCGAGCAGCACGACCGAGCCGACGTAGAACAGGCCGACGCGCCACATGATCGAGTTGATCGCCTTCGGCATGATCTTCTCGGGGTTCTCGGTCTCGCCGGCGGCGACGCCGCACAGCTCGACGGAGGCGTAGGCGAAGACGACGCCCTGGATCAGGAGCAGCATCGGCATGACGCCGTTCGGGAAGATGCCGCCGTTCTCGGTGATGTTGTGCAGGCCCGGGGTGTGGCCGCCGACGTCGTGCGAGGTCACGACCAGGACGATGCCGACGATCATGAAGGCGACGAGCGCGGCGACCTTGATGATCGCGAACCAGAACTCCATCTCGCCGAAGTACTTCACCGAGATGAGGTTGGCGGTGAGCACGATGGCAAGGGCGATCAGCGCGAGCACCCACTGCGGGATGCTGCTGAACATCGCCCAGAAGTGGGCGTAGGTGGCGGCCGCCGTGATGTCGGCGACGGCGGTGGTCGACCAGTTGAGGAAGTACAGCCAGCCGGCCGTGTAGGCGCCCTTCTCGCCCATGAACTCACGGGCGTACGAGACGAAGGCGCCGGAGGAGGGGCGGTAGAGCACGAGCTCGCCCAGGGCCCGGACGACGAAGAAGGCGAACAGACCGCAGACCGCGTACGCGATGAAGAGCGACGGTCCGGCGTTGTGCATGCGGCCGCCGGCGCCCAGGAAGAGACCGGTACCGATGGCGCCGCCGATGGCGATCATGTTGATGTGCCGGGACTTGAGGTCCTTGCGGTATCCGGCGTCGCCGGCGTCGACGTGGGAGGGCGTCGAGGAAGCCGCCGCGCCGGCCGCCGGGGTGGCGGACAGCGGGTCGGCCGCAGTGATGCGGTCACTCATGGAGTTGTTCGCCTTCGTGAGGGGGGAGGGTCTGTGCGGTACCCGGCCGTGCCCTCGCGCGTCCCTTGTGGGGGTCCGGCACGGCCAGCGCACATCCTCACGGCAACAGGCGGTTGCTGACTGTGACGGATATCACTGAACGCCCGTATTTGAGCTACTTCAGAGGTTACGCAGCGGTATATCGCGCGTGTACGCCGTATGTCACGGGGCGAGGACGTCCAGCTCCTTGAGCGCGCCGACGGCGATCTGGCGCGTCAGCTCCTCGGCCCGGGCCGCGTCCTTCTCCCGCACGGCCTCGGCGACCTGGACGTGCAGCGTGACGGCGGCCGGGTCCGGATCCTCGAACATCACCTGGTGCTCGGTGCGGCCGGTGAGCACCTCGGCGACCACGTCGCCGAGCCGGGCGAACATCTCATTGCCCGAGGCGTTGAGGATGACCCGGTGGAAGGCGATGTCGTGCACGAGGTACGCCTCCAGGCGCCGGCCGCGCGAGGTGGCGACCATCCCGAGGGCCTGCTCCGTGAGCTCACGGCACTGCTCGGGGTCGGCGTTCAGCGCGGCGAGGCCGGCGGCGACGGGCTCGATCGCGGAGCGCAGGACGGTGAGCGAGCGCAGCTGGCGCGGGCGGTCGGCGCCGGCCAGCCGCCAGCGGATGACCTGGGGGTCGTACACGTTCCACCGCTCGGTCGGCAGCACGATCACGCCGACCCGGCGCCGGGACTCGACCAGGTGCATGGACTCCAGGACCCGCACGACCTCGCGGACGACCGTCCGGGACACGTCGAAGCGCTCGGCGAGCTCGTCGGAGCGGAGCACGGTGCCGGGCGGGTACTCCCCCGCGGTGATGGCCAGGCCCAGGGAGGTCAGAACGTGCGGATGGAGCCCCTGAGCGGCCGGTGTCGTCATGTCGGCAAGCCTATGCGTCCGGACTTGGATGATCACGCGGGGAACATTAAGTACGACTTTTTTGTCACAGGCTCTTGAATACGTCGTACTCAATGGGTTTCATGAGCGCGACGGATCGACGAATCGATGTCGAAGAAGACAGCGAGGCACCCCCCCATGAGCACCACCCCCCACCCCGTCCTCGTCGTGATGGGCGTCGCCGGCACCGGCAAGACCACGATCGGCCCGCTGGTGGCGGAGGCGCTCGGCCTCCCCTACGCGGAGGGCGACGACTTCCACCCGCCGGCCAACGTGGCCAAGATGTCCGCCGGCATCCCGCTCGACGACACGGACCGGGAGCCCTGGCTCGACGCCATCGGGGAGTGGGCGCACAGCCGGGCCGGGCTCGGCGGGGTGGTGTCCAGCTCCGCGCTGAAGCGGAGCTACCGGGACCGGCTGCGTGCGGCCGCGCCCGGCGTGGTCTTCCTCCATCTGACCGGCGACCGGGAGCTCATCGAGCAGCGGATGGCGGCCCGCAAGGGCCACTTCATGCCGACCGCGCTCCTCGACTCCCAGTTCGCCACCCTGCAGCCGCTGCAGGCGGACGAGGCCGGCGTCGCCGTCGACGTCGCCGGCACCCCCGAGGAGATCGCCGCCCGCGCCGTCGCCGCGCTGCGCCGGCTCACCACCGTCTGATCCCGCACCCCCGCCCCCCGTCCCCCTCACCCCCTAGGGACCCACCGTGACCAGTCTCAGCGTCGAGATGCTGGCAGCGGACGCCGCCGAACCGATCACCTCGGCCGGCCATGCCCAGCTCGGCATCGCCGTGCTCGCCGGCATCGCCGTCATCGTCCTGCTCATCACCAAGTTCAAGCTGCACGCCTTCCTCGCCCTGACCATCGGGTCGCTGGCGCTCGGCGCGTTCGCGGGTGCCCCGCTCGCGGACACCATCAAGTCGTTCACCACCGGGCTCGGCAACACCGTGGCCGGCGTCGGCGTGCTCATCGCCCTGGGCGCGATCCTCGGCAAGCTGCTCGCCGACTCGGGCGGCGCCGACCAGATCGTCGACACGATCCTCGCCAAGGCGTCCGGCCGGGCCATGCCGTGGGCGATGGTCCTCATCGCCTCCGTGATCGGCCTGCCGCTCTTCTTCGAGGTCGGCATCGTGCTGCTGATCCCGGTGGTGCTGCTCGTCGCCAAGCGCGGCAACTACTCCCTGATGCGCATCGGCATCCCGGCCCTCGCCGGCCTGTCCGTGATGCACGGCCTCATCCCGCCGCACCCCGGACCGCTCGTCGCGATCGACGCCGTCGGCGCCAACCTGGGCATCACGCTCGCGCTCGGCCTGGTCGTCGCGATCCCGACCGTGATCATCGCCGGTCCGCTCTTCTCGCGCGTCGCCGCCCGCTGGGTGGACGTCCCGGCCCCCGAGAAGATGATCCCCACGCGCCCCTCCGAGGAGCTGGAGAAGCGCCCCGGATTCGGCGTCACCGTCGCGACCGTGCTGCTGCCCGTCGTCCTCATGCTGGTCAAGGCCCTCGTCGACATCGTCGTCGACGATCCGGACAACGGCGTGCAGAAGGTCACCGACGTCATCGGCTCCCCGCTGATCGCGCTGCTCGCGGCCGTCATAGTCGCGATGTTCACGCTGGGCCGCGCGGCCGGCTTCAGCAAGGAGCGGCTGTCCTCCACCGTCGAGAAGTCCCTCGCCCCGATCGCCGGCATCCTGCTGATCGTCGGCGCGGGCGGCGGCTTCAAGCAGACGCTGATCGACATCGGCGTCGGCCAGATGGTCCTGGACGTCTCGAAGAGCTGGTCCATCCCGGCGCTGCTCCTCGCCTGGCTGATCGCGGTCGCGATCCGGCTGGCGACGGGCTCGGCGACGGTGGCGACGATCTCGGCGGCGGGCCTGGTGGCCCCGCTCGCGGCGGGCATGTCGACGGGTGAGGTGTCGCTGCTCGTGCTGGCGATCGGCGCCGGCTCGCTCTTCTTCAGCCACGTGAACGACGCCGGTTTCTGGCTGGTGAAGGAGTACTTCGGCCTGAACGTCGGGCAGACGATCAAGACCTGGTCGGTGATGGAGACGATCATCTCGGTCGTCGGCCTCGGCTTCGTGCTGCTGCTGTCGCTGGTGGTGTAGCACCGGCCTCGACAGCTACCTGCCCGCGCGGCTCCCCCGTTCGAGGATCGCGAGGAGCCGCCCGGCCAGGGCCCGGACGTCGGCCGAGACGTCCCGGTCCGTGGCGGTACGGAGCAGGTCGAGGGTCCGCGGATCGTCGCGGCCCGCGTCGGCGAGGACCCGGAGTGCGGTGACGCGCACGTCCGGGTCCTCGTCGTTCACGGCCCGGTCGTGGGCGAGGTCGAGGGTGGGAACGTCGCGGCGTTGCTTCCGGAGCAGGTCCAGCGCGGCGGCGCGGACGGCCGGGCTCGGGTCGTGGAGGACCTGGTGGTGGGCGAGACGGGTGCCGCGGTCGTGCTCTGCCCGGGCGAGGGCGATGCCGATCATCTCCTCGCGTACCTGCGGGCTCTCGTCCGCCACGGCGAGCTCGAAGACGAGGTCGAATGCCTCGGGGAGCGCGGGGCGGGCGAGCAGCGCCTTGATGGCGCCCATCCTGACGCCTGGCGTCTCCCCGTCCCTCACCTGCGAGGTGATGAAGCCGAGGCTCGAGGCGTCCTCCGGCCTGCCATAGCCGAAGCCTTCCAGAGCCTCCGCCCGGACCTCGGGGCTTACGTCGTGCCGAGCCAGGTCGAGGAAGAGGGCCCGTGCCTCGTCCGCGTACATCCGCTCCCGGGCGAGGAGCTCCACGAGCCCCCGCCGGACCTCCGGCGAGGGGTCGTGGCGCACCCGGTCCAGGACGAGTCCGCTCTCCGCACCCAGCTGCCAGCCGCTGCGCGCGAGCAGCGCCAGGGCTGCCATGCGCACCCCTGTGTCGTCCGTGCCCTCCGCCCGGCGCACGGCAAGCGCGAACAGTTCCTGGTCGATGCCGGTGCCTGTGGAGAAGTACAGCGCCCCAAGGGCACTCACGCACACGTCGGACTCGCCACTGCCCGCGTTCTCGACCAACAAGTCCTGGATCTCGGCGCTCACCACGTGGTCGAGGGTGAGCCCGCCGACGGCGCGCAGGCGTGTCTCAGCATCGCCCTCCCGCAGTGCCCCGAGCAGCCAGGTACGGGCTTCCGGAAACTCCGCCGCCAGTCTCACCAGCGCCTCGAACACCGAGCGCCGGACATCGGGATGGTCCTCGGTCCTGAGGCGGCCGATCAGGAACGGCACGGTGGCCGGGTCCGCCTCGTACCAGTAGCCGAGCTCGTCCGTCAGGCGCTGCCGCACCCAGGGGTCCGGGTCCGCGACGGCCCGGTCACGCAGCAGCTCCCCGGTCCCAGGCAGTCCGAGCTCGACCGCCTTGCGGCCAGCCGCCAGACGCGTCCTGGGATCGGGACCGTGCAGGGCCGCCTCCCGTACGATCGCCTGCCAGGGCTCGGACCCGCCGTACAGCAGCTGGAGGCGGATCTCAGCTGCTTCCCAGCCCACCCCGTCGGAGACGTCCTCCCTGTCCCGGTCCGCCGTGCCGCGGCACCACTCGTCGTGCCACTCGAGATACGCCCGCCGAGCGTTCGCGTACTCGCCGAGTCCGACGAGCGCCCGCCCGATCTCCTCCAATCCGGGACTCGGCATGTCGAAGACTTCGCCCAACTCGTCGCAGAGTTCCAGCACCCGGATCAGCCGCCGCACGATCAGGGCCGATTGCTCAGCGAGCAGCCCGGGCCGGCGCACCTCCGTCAGGCAGCGTGACGCGAACGGAAGTCCGGGCGCCTCCCGATCGTCCTCCCAGATCAACGGCCGGGCCGGCACCCGCGGTGCCAGCAGCCGCTCGATCACCCCCGCCACGAACCGCTCGTCCAGCAACCCCACCAGCAGCAACAAGGTCTCGTGCCACGCCGGATCCTCCACCTTCGTCGCGAACAGCTCCCGCAGCTCCTCCTCCGAGATCGCCCGCTCGTGGTTGAAGCGGTGCGCGATGTCCACCGCCGTCAGGTACTCCAGGAACGTCCGGTGCACGAAGCCGTAGATCTCGCCGCCGAACCGGCTGAGGACGAAGTTCCGGCCGCGGAACTGGTCCAGCATGATGCGGGCCGCGGCCGTCGCCCGGTCCGTGGGGAGTTCGTACCGCTCCTTCAGATACGTCTCGAAGCTCCGGATGAGGTCCGGGCCCGCGATGTGGTTGCCCGCGATGCCGCCCTGCCCCTCCTGCATCCGGCGCGCGATCAGCCGAAGCAGTTCGAGCTTGTCCTCGGGGCCGAGGTACGGGAGGTGTTCCTCGACACGGCGGTCCTTCAGGTACCGGCTGGGGTCCCAGTGTTCGACGAGGACGGCGACCGCGTGCTCGTACACCGCGCGGCGGTCGCGCGGGAGTTCGCGGCGGCGGCCGATGATGGCGAGGATGGTGAGGATGAGGGGGTTGCCGGCGAGTTCGCGGACGGAGGCGGAGCCGTCGACGGCGGTGAGGACACGGTCGGTCAGTTTCCGCGCCTGCGCGGCGTCTTCCGGACAGGCCAGGGCGAACCAGCGCTCGGTGAAGACGCGTATCTGGTCGCGGTCGAGGTCCTGCAGCATGAAGTCGGCGAAGCCCGCGCCGTCGAGCACAGCACGCTGGTAGCCGAGGCTGCGAGAGGTGACGACGAGGCGAGCCCGGGGGTAGCGGGCGGCGAAGCCGGCGATGCGGCGGGTGACGGTGTCGCGGACGCCGGTCTCGAAGAGCTCGTCGAGGCCGTCGAAGACGACCAGGACGCCTCCGTGGTCGCCTTCGAGGCGCGGAAGGAGGAGTTCCCGGGGCAGGCCGAGGGTCTCCGTCGCGTACTGGTGCTCCAGGTAGTCCTCGAAGCTGCGCTCCCGCCACTCGGCCTGGGCGTACTCCCGCAGTTCGACGATCAGTGGCAGCCGGCCGTGCAGCGGCTCCAGACCCGGCTGCGGCTCCGGGGCGGTCAGCGCGAGGGCCAGGTAGCGGGCCAGGGTGGACTTGCCCGCGCCCGGGTGGCCGAGGACGACGAGGCGGTCGTGGTCGGGGCTGCCGAGGACGTCGAGGACGGGGACCGGAGGCCGGTCCTGGTAGGCGCGGCGGATGCGCTGGACGGTCTCGCCGTCGACACCGGGCGGGAGTTCGTGGAGCTGGGCCTCCTGGGGGTCCATGAGGCGGCGCAGGAGTTCCTGGGGCAGTTCGGCCGGGGGCGGGTCGGCCCGTACGGACTGGGGCACGAAGACGTCGTGGAGCCGGACGGCCGGGTGCTCCTCCTGCTCGTGCAGCGGGGTGAGGACCTCCAGGTCGAGACGCCCGTAGCGCTGGCGGACCCGGGCGGCGTAGCGCGCCAGGGCCTCGGCCGGGTCGTGCACCGGCGGCGGTGGCCCGTCCGTTATCGTGACGGAGCCCTGTACCTGGCTGATCAGGGTGATGTTGCCGGTGGCCGTCGTTCCCTCGACGCTCTGGCCCCGGCCCCAGCGCCTGAACAGCCCCCTCACGAACGCACCGATCCGTCCACCCCGTCGATCTGGGTCAGGTCCCCGCCGGTTCGCGCGCCCCGGGCCGACTGGCTCCCGCCGCCCGCACCGGGCCCGGCGGGCGAGGGCGGCGCGGCCGGAGCCGTACCACCGCCACCGCCCCCGGCCGTGAGGACCACGTCCCCCTTCACCCCGCGGATCTGGCGCAGCGACCCGCCGGCCACCGCCCCGTCCGCCGACTGCCCGGCGGCCCCTCCCGCGAAGAAGCCCGCCACCGCCAGCGCGAAGCCCGCCACCGTGAAGAACAGGCTGAGCACGCTGCTCCACTTGTCGGCCTCGTCCAGGCCCCGCAGGACGAGGAAGACCGCCAGTCCACCCAGGGCCAGTACGGTGCCAACTGCCAGGAACCACATGCGTTTTGTCACCGCACCATCTTGCCCCAGCCGGGTTCGCTACCCCACCGCCTCCGCCGCCGCCCGCCCCGCCGCGCGGCCCGAGAACAGGCAGCCGCCCAGGAACGTGCCCTCCAGCGAGCGGTAGCCGTGCACGCCCCCGCCGCCGAAGCCGGCCGCCTCGCCCGCCGCGTACACCCCGGGCAGCGGCTCGCCGCCGGCCGTCAGGACGCGGGACGAGAGGTCGGTCTGCAGACCGCCCAGGGACTTGCGGGTCAGGACGCTGAGGCGGACGGCGATCAGCGGGCCCGCCTTGGGGTCGAGGATGCGGTGCGGCGCGGCCGTGCGGATCAGTTTGTCGCCGAGGTAGCGGCGGGCGCCGCGGATCGCCGTGACCTGGAGGTCCTTGGTGAAGGGGTTGGCGATCTCGCGGTCGCGGGCGGTGAGTTCGCGGCGCAGCGCGGCCTCGTCGATCAGGTCCTCGCCGGTGATCCGGTTCATGCCGCGGACGAGGGCGGCGAGGTCGCGCTCGACGACGAAGTCGGCGCCCTTGTCCATGAAGGCGCGCACGGGGCCGGGGACGTCGGCGCGGGCGCGGCCGAGGACGTCGCGGACGGACTTGCCGGTGAGGTCGGGGTTCTGTTCGGAGCCGGAGAGGGCGAACTCCCTGCCGATGATCTTCTGGTCGAGCACGAACCAGGTGTGGTCGTGGCCGGTCCGCATGATGTGTTCGAGGGTGCCGAGGGTGTCGAAGCCGGGGAAGAGCGGGACGGGCAGCCGTCGGCCGGTGGCGTCGAGCCAGAGGGAGGACGGGCCGGGCAGGATGCGGATGCCGTGGCGGGCCCAGATGGGGTTCCAGTTCTCGATGCCCTCGGTGTAGTGCCACATGCGGTCGCGGTTGACGTGGTGGGCGCCGGCGTTCTCGGCGATGCCGAGCATCAGGCCGTCGACGTGGGCGGGCACGCCGGAGAGCATGCGGGCGGGCGGGGTGCCGAGGCGGGCGGGCCACTGCTCGCGGACCAGTTCGTGGTTGCCGCCGATGCCGCCCGAGGTGACGATCACGGCCTGGGCGCGGTACGAGAACGCGCCGGCGACCTCGCGGCTGCTGGCGGTGCCACGGGGGACGCTCGAAGGGGCCAGGACCTCGCCGGTGACGGTGTCGACGGCGCCGGCGGTGGTGCCGAGGCCGGTGACGCGGTGGCGGAAGCCGAAGCGGACCAGGCCGCGGGCGACGCCCTCGCGCACCTGGCGCTCGAAGGGGGCGACGAGGCCGGGTCCGGTGCCCCAGGTGATGTGGAAGCGGGGTACGGAGTTGCCGTGGCCGGTGGCGTCGTAGCCGCCGCGCTCGGCCCAGCCGACGACCGGGAAGAAGCGCACGCCGAGCCCGTGCAGCCAGGCCCGCTTCTCGCCGGCCGCGAAGTCGACGTACCCCTCGGCCCACTTCCTGGCCCAGGCGTCGTCCTCGGGGCGGTCGAAGCCGGCGGTGCCGAGCCAGTCCTGGAGGGCCAGGGCGTGGCTGTCGCGGATCCGCATCCGGCGCTGTTCGGGCGAGTCGACGAGGAAGAGGCCGCCGAAGGACCAGTGGGCCTGGCCGCCGATCGACTGCTCGGGTTCCTGGTCGAGCAGGAGGACGGAGCGGCCGGCGGCGGCCAGCTCGGCGGTGGCGACGAGACCGGCGAGGCCGGCCCCGATGACGATCACATCGGCGTCGTACGGCTCATGAGGCATGGACCGCATCTTGGATACACAAATGTATCGAGTCAACGGTCCGGCCCGTTCAAGGCCCGTTCCGGCCGCGTCCGCCACCCTCTCCCGCTTTTTAATGTCGAGCATTAATATGGCTGGCATGGCAAGGACGTCAGGGCCCGAGACCCGGGACAAACTGATCCGCGCGGCCGAGGAGGTCTTCGCGACGAAGGGCGTCGACGGCGCCCAGCTCCGCGACATCGTGGCCCTCGCCGGCCAGGGCAACCCCTCGGCCGTGCAGTACCACTTCGGCTCCCGCGCCGGACTCCTCGACGCGGTGATGGCCGGCCGCCAGGCCCGTACGGAACAGGTGCTCGCCCCGCTCCTGGAAGACGCGGGCGATGACCTCCACGAGCTGATCGCGGCCCTCGTCACGGCCGAGGCGAGCGAGCTCGCCACCGACCGCGGCCGGCGCTGTCTGCGGATCTCCGCACAGCTCAGCCACGAGAGCGGGATCCGCACCCGCACCCCGCACCCCACGCTCGCGGGCACCTGCTACTGGCGCCTGATCGAGCGGACCGCCGACCGGCTGGCCGCCGACGGGCTGCCGGAGCCGCTGCTCCTGGAGCGCCTCGACCTGGCCCTGACCGTCGTGGGCGCGGCGATGGCGGACCGGGCCCGGCAGTACCTCGACGGCGCCGAGCCGCTCATCGACGAGCCGCTCTTCCTCGCCGACCTGGTCGAGACGACCACCGCGCTTCTCCGGGCCGCACAGCCCCGGAGCCTCTGAAAGCCCCAAGGGACAAGGACCTCCATGAACGACCTCACCGGCAAGACCGTCCTCATCACCGGCGGCGCCCGCGGCCTGGGCGCCGAGGCCGCCCGGCAGGCCGTGGCCGCCGGCGCCGACGTCGTGATCACCGACGTACTGGACGAGGACGGCAAGGCGACCGCGGCCGAGCTCGGCGAACGCGCCCGCTTCCTCCACCACGACGTGACCTCGGAGGAGGAGTGGGCGGCGGCCGTCGCGTACGCCGTCGCCGAGTTCGGCGGTCTGCACGGGCTGGTGAACAACGCCGGCATCTCCACCGGCGCCTTCCTGGAGAGCGAGTCCGTCGAGCACTTCCGCAGGGTCCTCGACATCAACCTGACCGGTGTCTTCATCGGCATGAAGACCGCGATACCGGCGATGAAGGAGGCCGGCGGCGGCTCCATCGTCAACATCTCCTCCGCCGCCGGCCTGATGGGCCTGGCGCTCACCGCCGGCTACGGCGCCTCCAAGTGGGGCGTGCGCGGTCTGACGAAGATCGGCGCGGTCGAGCTCGGCACGGCGCGGATCCGCGTCAACTCGGTCCACCCGGGCATGACCTACACCCCGATGACCGCCTCCGTCGGCATCGAGAAGGGCGAGGGCAGGTACCCCAACACCCCGATGGGCCGGGTCGGCGAGGCGCACGAGATCGGCGGCGCGGTCGTGTTCCTGCTGTCGGACGCGGCCTCGTACGTGACGGGCGCGGAGCTGGCGGTGGACGGCGGCTGGACGACCGGTCCGACGGTCAAGTACGTCATGGGGCAGTAGGGCCGCGCCCGTTCGGTGATTTCATGGGCGCATGAGCGCTGCCGATGAGGTACTCGACGTCGTCGACGAGAACGACCAGGTGATCGGACAGGCCCCGCGCGGCGAGGTGTACGCGCGCGGCCTGATCCACCGCTGCACGTTCATCCACGTCCGGGACGGCCAGGGGCGGGTCTTCGTGCACCGCCGCACCCCGACCAAGCTGGTCTACCCGTCCCTCTACGACATGTTCGTGGGCGGGGTCGTCGGCGCCGGCGAGTCCTACGACGACGCCGCGCTGCGCGAGGCCGAGGAGGAGCTCGGCGTGTCCGGACTCCCGCGCCCGGTGCCGCTGTTCCGTTTCCTGTACGACTCCGGCGGCGTGGCCGGCAAGTGGTGGTCGGCCGTCTACGAGGTGCGCTGCGACCTGCCTGTCCACCCGCAGGCCGAGGAGGTGGCGTGGCACGCCTTCCTGCCCGAGGCCGAGCTGGCGCGGCGGCTCCCCGAATGGCGGTGGGTGCCCGACGGCCTGGCCGCGTACGAGCGGCTGCGCGCGCACCGCGTCACGTAGGGTGCCCCGGGTGAGCGACTTCGTACAGAGCCTGCGGCTGTGGTTCGCGCCGCGGCGCCTCCGGGAGGAGGGCGAGACCCCCGACTACCGCTTCTCCCTGGCGAACGAGCGCACCTTCCTCGCGTGGATCCGGACCGCGCTCGCCCTGATCGGTGGCGGTTTCGCCGTGGACCAGTTCCTGCCGGACCTGCGCTGGGGGGTACGGGTCGGGCTCGCGCTCGCGCTGCTCGGCGCCGGGGTGCTGTGCGCGCTGCGCGCCGTGAACCACTGGGTGCGCTGCGAGCGGGCCATGCGGCGCGGCGAGGACCTGCCGGTCTCGCGTTTCCCGACCGTGCTGAGCCTCGCCGTCGCGGTGGTCGCGATGGCGATGGTGGTGGTCGTGGTCTTCGGCTGGGCCGGGCGGTGACGACGCCTTCGGCCGACGGGGCGGACGCCCGGGACCCGGGGCTCCAGCCGGAGCGGACGCGGCTCGCGTGGCGGCGTACGACGCTGTCGGCCACGGTGGTCGCGGTGCTCGCCGGCAAGCAGGCCGTCCACGGCGGCGTCACGGCGTCCGGAGCGGTCGCGGCGAGCCTGTCGGCCCTGGTCTGGATCGCCTTCCTGGCGGTGGCGCACCGCCGGATCCGCTCGCTCGACGCGGCCCGGCCGCGGCAGTTGTCGCACCGGAGCGCACTGCTCGCGGCGGCGTGCGCGATCGCCTTCGCGGGCTTCGCGGTCGTGGTGCTCTGAGCCGTGGTGCTCTGGGCCGCGGTGCTCTGAGCCGTGATCCTCTGGGCCGTGATCCTCTGAGCCGCGGTGCTCCGAGCCGTGGCGCTCTGAGCCGCGGTGCTCCGGGCCCTGGTCCTCCGACCGTGGTCCTCTGCCTCTGGGTCCTTTGAACGCCGGCCCTCCGAGCCGCCCGGGAAATCGGCGGACCGGCCGGTTCCGGCTTCCCTCTGACCTGGGGCGACTGGCACTCTTCCGCTGTCCGGTTGGACTCTCATCGTCCGGGGGAACCCTTTGTCTGCCACCGATCCCTACGTCGTCGCGCTCACGCCGAACGTCCACGCCTTCGTCCAGCCCGACGGCGGCTGGTGCCTGAACAACGCCGGTTTCATCGGCGACGGGCGGCCCGACGGCGAGACGCTGCTCGTCGACACCGCCGCCACCGAGCGCCGGGCCCGGCTGCTGCGCGCGGCCGTCCTCGACGCGGGCTTCGCGCTGCCCCGCACCATCGTCACCACGCACCACCACGGCGACCACACCTACGGCAACGGGGTGTTCCTGCCGGAGGCCCGGATCATCGGGCACGAGCTGTGCCGCTCCGAGCAGCTGGCCGCCGGGCGGCAGCTGCACCTGCTGTGGCCGCAGACGGACTGGGGCCACGTCGACATCGAGCCGCCGCACCTCACGTACTCGGACCGGCTGACGCTGTACGTCGGGGAGACCGAGGTGCGGGTGATCCACCCGGGTACGGCGCACACCGTGGGCGACTCGATCGTCCACCTCCCCGAGCAGGGCATCGTGTTCACCGGCGACCTGATCTTCAACGGCGGCACGCCGTTCGTGCCGATGGGCTCGCTGGCCGGTTCGCTGCGGGCGCTCGACCTGCTGCGGTCGCTGGACGCGAGCACGGTGGTGCCGGGGCACGGCCGGATCACCGACCCGTCCGCGTACGACGCGACCGAGCGCTATCTGCTGTACGTGCGGGAGCTCGCCGCCGACGGCCGGACCCGGGGGGACTCGCCGCTGGAGACGGCCCGCCGGGCCGATCTGGGCGAGTTCGCGGCCTGGCCGGAGAGCGAGCGGCTCGTCGCCAACCTGCACCGGGCGTACGCGGAGCTGGACGGCCTGCCGGAGGGGCACCCGCTCGACGCGATGACCGTCTTCATGGACATGGCCGCGATGAACGGCGGGAAGCCGGTCGCCTGCCACGCCTGAACCCGCCGAGGGACCCCGGGTGAAGGCCGTCGCCCGGGGCTTCCCGTGGCTCGCTCTGGACGACATACCGACTGGTCGGTCATGATGGGCGCGACGCCGACCCCGGAGGTACGCCCGTATGAGCTCCGCACCGCCCCCAGGCCCCGTTCCCGGTCTCGACCCGGAGCAGCTGCGCCGCTTCCTCGACCGCGAGCGGCCGGGCCTGGTCGCCGGCCCGCTCACGGCCCGGCTGATCCAGGGCGGCCGCTCGAACCTCACGTACGCCGTGACCGACGGCACCGGCCGCTGGGTCGTGCGGCGCCCGCCGCTCGGCCACGTGCTGGCCACCGCGCACGACATGAAGCGCGAGCACCGCGTGATCAGCGCCCTGCACGCCACCGCCGTGCCGGTGCCGGAGACGGTCGTGCTGTGCGAGGACGAGTCGGTGCTCGGGGCGCCGTTCTACGTCATGGACTTCGTCGAGGGCACCCCGTACCGTTCCGCCGCCGAACTCGCCCCGCTCGGCCCGGAGCGCACCCGCGCCGCCGTCCTCGGCCTCGTCGACACCCTGGTCGACCTGCACGCCGTGGATCCGGCCGCCGTCGGGCTCGACGACTTCGGGCGGCCCGAGGGCTTCCTCGACCGGCAGCTGCGCCGCTGGGGCAAGCAGCTCGCCGCCTCCCGGGGCCGCGAACTGACCGGCATCGACGAGCTGCACGCCGCCCTCGGCCGCGGCCTGCCCGCGTCCCCCGCGCCCACCGTCGTCCACGGCGACTACCGGCTCGACAACGTCCTCATCGGCGCCGACGACCGGATCAGGGCGGTGCTCGACTGGGAGATGTCGACGCTCGGCGACCCGCTCACCGACCTCGGCCTGCTCGTCATGTACAGCACGCCGCTCGACCTGCCCGACTCCCCGATCTCCACGACGGCGAGCGCGGCCGGCCACCCGACCGTCGCCGAGCTGGTCGAGCGCTACGCCGCCCGCTCCGGCCGCGACACGGGCGCCCTCTCCTGGTACACGGCCTTCGCCTGGTTCAAGCTCGCCGTGATCCTGGAGGGCATCCACTACCGCTACACCCTCGGCCAGACCGTCGGCGCCGGCTTCGACCGCATCGGCGAGCTCGTCCCCGTCTTCATCGAGCACGGCCTGACCACGCTGCAGAAGGGCTGAATCCGTCATGGACTTCGCGTTCGACACCCGCACCGAGGAGCTGCGGGCGAAACTCCTCGCCTTCATGGACGAGCACGTCTACCCCGCCGAGGCCGTCGCCGAGGAGCAGCGCGCCTCGCTCGCCTCGCCGTGGGACGTGCCGCCGGTGGTCGAGGAGCTGAAGGCCGAGGCGCGCCGCCAGGGCCTGTGGAACCTCTTCCTGCCGGACGAGGAGTACGGGGCGGGGCTGACCAACCTCCAGTACGCGCCGCTCGCCGAGATCACCGGCCGCAGCCCGCAGCTCGCCCCCACCGCGCTCAACTGCTCCGCCCCGGACACCGGGAACATGGAACTGCTCGCCCAGTTCGCCGACGAGGCGCAGAAGAAGCAGTGGCTGGAGCCGCTGCTCGCCGGCGAGATCCGGTCCGCGTTCGCGATGACCGAGCCCGAGGTGGCCTCGTCCGACGCGACGAACATCGAGACCCGGATCCGGCGGGACGGCGACGAGTACGTCGTCGACGGGCGCAAGTGGTACATCTCCGGGGCCCTGCACCCCGACTGCCGGATCTTCGTCGTCATGGGCAAGACCGACCCGGACGGTGCCGACCCGCGCCGCCAGCAGTCGATGATCCTGGTCCCGCGCGACACCCCGGGCGTCGAGGTGCGGCGCGCGATGAAGGTGTACGGCTACGAGGACCACTACCACGGCGGCCACGCCGAGGTGCTCTTCGACAACGTCCGGGTCCCGGCGGCCAACCTGATCGGCGAGGAGGGCGGCGGCTTCACCATCGCCCAGGCCCGCCTCGGTCCCGGCCGCATCCACCACTGCATGCGCCTGATCGGCATGGCCGAGCGGGCCGTGGAGCTGATGTGCCGGCGCGCGGTGTCCCGTACCGCCTTCGGCAAGGCGCTCGCCCAGCAGGGCGTCGTGCAGAACTGGATCGCGGACGCCCGGGTGACGATCGAGCAGCTGCGGCTGCTCGTCCTGAAGACGGCCTGGCTGATGGACACGGTCGGCAACCGGGGCGCCCACACCGAGATCCAGGCCATCAAGATCGCCACCCCGCGCGCGGTCGTCGACATCATCGACCGGGCGGTGCAGCTGCACGGCGCCGGCGGCGTCTCGCAGGACACGCCGCTCGCCGAACTGTGGGCGGCGGCACGGACGCTGCGGCTCGCGGACGGGCCGGACGAGGTGCACCAGCGCTCGCTGGCCCGCCGCGAGCTGAAGAAGTACCTGAGCTGAAGAAGTACCCCTAGGCACCCCGTACGGGGTCACGCGTGCCGGTCGCCGAGGGTGTAGCCGCCCTCGGTGACCGGCATGTCCGCTGCCGGGGCCATGCACGGCGTCAGGAGTCGGTGGCGGGCGCCGTCACGACCGCGGGCGCCGTCACGACCGCGGGGGCCGGCTCCGGCGCGGGGGCCGCGGCGGCGGGGGTCGCGACCGCGGCGACGAGGGCGAGGACGGCGGCGGCGCGCAGGAGGTTCTTGGACACGGCGGAGCTCCGTTCGGGGCGGGGGCTGATCGACACGCCGATCCTCGCCGCCACGCCCCGGCCCGGGCGTCCCCCCACGGTCCCGTCCGCCTCCCCCGTACGGGCGAGCCCCCTCCCCCGGGAGTGCGGGCGCTACGGCCGCAGGGCGCGCAGCAGCAGGTCGGCCAGGTGGTCGGCGACCTGCTGCGGGGTGAGCGGGCCCCCGGGGCGGTACCAGGTGGACAGGTGGTGGACCGAGCCGAAGTGGTAGTCGACCACCAGGTCGGCGGGGGTGGCGTCGGAGAAGACGCCGGCCCGCTGCCCCTCCTCGATCAGCGCGCGGAAGCGCTCGTGGTAGCGCCGCCGCTCGGCCCGTACCTGCTTGTTCTTCTCCGGGCTGAGGTGGTGCATGGAGCGGAAGAAGATCGACGCGTCGTCGAGGTTCTCGATGGTGGTGACGACCACGTCGGCGGCCGCGTCCCGCAGCCGCTCCTCGACCGGCGCGTCGGCCTGCGCGAAGGCGTCGAGCCGCTCCTGCTGGAGCCGCAGCACGCGCGCGTAGACCTCCTGGAGCAGGTCCTCCTTGGAGCCGAAGTAGTGGTAGAGGGCGCCCTTGGTGACGCCCGCCGCCTCCACGATCTCCTGCACGGAGGTCCGGTCGTAGCCCCGCTCGGCGAAGAGCCGGGTGGCGGCGGCAAGGAGCCTCTGGGGGACGGGCAGCGCGCTCCCGTCCGTCGTCCTGGCCATGCCGTTCCGCCTTTCCTTCGTGCCGGTGATGCTTTTCGGTCATTCCCGGGAACGCAGTTCCCGCCTGAGGATCTTCCCACTTGTCGTCTTCGGGAGCTCCGGCAGGATCTCGACCTCGCGCGGGTACTTGTACGCGGCGAGCCGCCGCTCGCAGTAAGCGGACAGCTCGGCGGGGTCCGCCTCGGCGCCCGGACGCAGGCTCACGTAGGCCCGGACGGTCTCGCCGCGGTAGGCGTCGGGGACGCCGACGACGGCGGCCTCGCGGACGGCGGGATGGGTGTAGAGGACGTCCTCGACCTCGCGCGGCCAGACCTTGAAGCCGGACGCGTTGATCATGTCCTTCTTGCGGTCGACGACGTACAGCCAGCCGTCCTCGTCCATGAAGCCGATGTCGCCGGTGCGCAGCTCGCCGTCGGGGAAGGCCGCGGCCGTGGCCTCGGGCAGCCCCCAGTAGCCGGGGACGACCTGCGGCCCGCGGACGGCGATCTCGCCGTGCGTGCCGAACGGGGCCTCGGCGCCGGTTTCGTCGAGGATCCGGACGACGGTGTCGGGCCCCGGCACGCCGACGGAGAGGGTGCCGGAGACCGGGTCGACGGGTGCCTCGTGCTCGGGCGGTACGGAGGCGCAGGGCGCGGTGCACTCGGTGAGGCCGTAGCCGTTGCGCAGGTACGGGCCGAAGCCGGCGCGGAACCTCTCGACGAGCGCGGGCGGCACGGGCGCGCCGCCGGACGACATCACCAGGAAGGAGGCGAAGTGGTCGGGCGTGGCGGCGGGCTGGGCCGCGAGCGCCATGTAGGCGGTGGAGGGGCCGACGGTGTAGGCGGGCCGGTGCTCCAGGAAGGCGTCGAGGACGACTCCGGGCTCGAAGCGGTAGGCGAGGACGAGGGTGCCGCCGTTGGCGAAGCAGGCGCCCAGTTCGCAGACGAGTCCGGTGATGTGGAAGAGCGGGGCGAGGACGAAGTAACCGGCGCCGGGCGGCACGGGGTGGCCGGTGCGCTGGCGTTCGGCGTTGTGGACGATGCCGCGGTGCAGGTTGAGGGCGCCCTTCGGGGTGCCGCTGGTGCCGGAGGTGTAGCTGATCAGCGCGATGTCGTCGGTGGCGGGCTCGCGGCCGGCGGGGGCCGGGTGTCCGGCGCGGGCGACGGCGAGGAGGTCGTCGACGTCGGTCGCGACGGGCTCGAAGCCGAGGACGCGCGGGTCGTCGCGGGTCTGGAGCCCGCGTTCGTCGGCGGTGAGCGCGACCGGGACGCCGGCCTCGGTGGCGGCGGCGCGGACGTGCCCGGCCCAGGCGCGGTCGGAGCAGATGACGGCCCGGGCGCCGGAGTCGCGCAGCGCGTGGCCGACCTCGGCCGACTTGTACATGGGGTTGAGCGGGACGACGATCGCGCCCGCCTTCCAGGCGCCGAGCAGGGCGAGCACGAAGTGCGGGCTGTTCTGCAGCATGACCGCGACCCGGTCGCCGCGCTCGACGCCGCGGGCGGCGAGGTGTCCGGCGACCGAGTCGGACAGGGCGTCGGCCTCGCGGTAGGAGATCCGGGCGTCGAAGTAGGCGAGCGCCGGGTGGTCGGGGGTGCGGGCGGCGGCGGCCCGGAAGGCGTGCAGGACGGTCGGCGGCGGGTCGATGGGCGCCCGCTGGGCGGCGGTGAGCCGCCCGAGCCACGGCTGGGCCGCGTAGATCGAACCCGTGACGTCCGTGCCGCTCCCCGTGCCGTCCTCCGTACCGACGGATCCCTCTCGGGTCATGCGCGCGTCCCTTCTTCCCACTTCTGCTGGATGTGGTTCATGTTGCCGAGCCACCGCTCGGGGTCGGTGGCCCGGGCCCGGTAGTAGCCGGCGACCTCGGGGTGCGGCAGGACCAGGAAGCGGTCGGCCGCCATGGCGTCGAAGAGGGCGTCGGCGACGTCCTCGGGCTCGATGGCGGTGGGCGCGAGGACGAGTTCGCCGGCCGATCCGGCGGCCGTGAGCATGTCCGTGCGGACGCCCTGCGGGCAGATGGCGTGGACCTTGAGGCCGCGGTGGCGGTAGGTGAGCGCGAGCCACTCGGCGAAGGCGTACGCGCCGTGCTTGGAGACGCTGTACGGGGCCGCGCCCACCATGGTGAGCAGTCCGGCGGCCGAGACGGTGGAGACGAAGCGGCCGCTGCCGCGCTCCAGCCAGTCGGGCAGCAGCGCCCGGGCCGCCCGGACGTGGGCCATGACGTTGACGTCCCAGGCGGCGGCCCACACCGCCTCGTCGGCGAAGGCGTCGCCGGGCGAGGCGAGTCCGGCGTTGGCGCACCAGACGTCCACGCTGCCGCCGAGCGCCTCCCGGGCCTCGTCGACGACGGCGGAGGCGTCGCCGGGGACGGCGACGGCGCCGATCTCCTCGGCGACGGCCTTGGTGCGGCCGGGGTCGAGGTCGTTGACGACGACCCGGGCGCCCTCGGCCGCGAAGCGGCGGGCCAGGGCGGCGCCGATGCCGCCTCCCGCGCCCGTGACGACGACTCCCGCGCCCTGCACCGTACTCATGGGACCCACTCTCCGTTGGCTCTCTCGGCGACGATCCGAGTCCGGGCAGACTAACCGGTCGGTATGGAAGCGGGGAAGACGTCGGCCGGTACGCCTCGTTCCGCGCGGCCCGCGTCGGCGCTAGCGTGCGTGGGCATGCCAGGGAAGGCGATCAAGGAGGTCTCCTCGTGAGTGTGTCGAACCTGCCCGGCCTGTCCAGACGCGGGCTGCTGGCCGCGAGCGGCGCGCTGGTGGCCGCTTCGGCCGCTCCCGCGGTCGCCGACGCGCCGCCGGGGCGGGCGTACGACGGCGACCGCGGCCGCCGGGTCCGTACCGGTTTCGACCGCCTCGCCGCCGACGGATACGCGGTGCTCGCCGGCGAACGCGTCGGCGTCGTCACCAACCCGACCGGCATCACGCCCGAGGCCCGGCACCTCGTGGACGTGATGCACGCCGACGAGCGGGTGGACCTGGTCGCCGTCTTCGGCCCCGAGCACGGCTTCCGGGGCACCGCGCAGGCGGGCGGCTCGGAGGGGCGCTACGACGACCCGGCGACCGGACTGCCCGTCTACGACACGTATCTGAAGAGCGGTCAGCCGCTCGCGGACGTCTTCACCGCCTCCGGCGTCGACACGGTCGTCTTCGACATCCAGGACGTGGGCGCCCGCTTCTACACGTACATCTGGACCCTGTACGACTGCATGGCCGCGGCCGCGCTCGCCGGGAAGCGCTTCGTGGTCCTCGACCGGCCGAACCCGGTGACCGGGCGGGCCGCGCTCGGGCCGGTGCTCGACCGGGCGTACGCGACCTTCGTGGGCCGCGAGCCGATCGCGCAGGCGCACGGGATGACCGTCGCGGAGCTGGCCCGGCTCTTCAACGGGGAGTTCCTCGCGCAGCCGGTGGAGCTGGAGACGGTGGCGGTGACCGGCTGGCGGCGCGCCGACTTCTTCGACGCGACCGGGCTGCCGTGGGTGCCGCCGAGCCCCAACATGCCGACGCCCGACACCGCGCTCGTCTACTCGGGCACCTGTCTCTTCGAGGGCACCAACCTCTCCGAGGGGCGCGGCACCACCCGCCCGTTCGAACTGCTCGGCGCGGAGGGGATCGACGGCCGCTGGGCGGAGGCGGCGAACGCGCTCGCCCTGCCCGGGGTGCGGCTGCGCGAGGCGTACTTCGCGCCGACCTTCTCGAAGTTCCAGGGGAAGACGGTGGGCGGGGTGCAGCTGATGGTGCACGACCGCGAGGTCTTCGACCCGGTGCGGACGGGCATCGCGTTGCTCGTCACCGCGCGGCGGGCGTGGAGCGGCTTCGCGTGGCGGCCGGACAACTGGATCGACAAGCTGACGGGGTCGGCGCGGGTGCGCACGATGATCGACGCGGGAGCGGGCGTGGACGAGGTCGTGGGGGCATGGGAGGCGGACCTGGCGGCGTTCCGGGCGGTGCGGAAGGAGTACCTGCTGTACCACTAGTCTCCGCCGGTCGCCGGGGTCTTCCCTAGGGGCGCAGGGGGGACAACCCCCGGGTGATCTCGGGTGGATCCCCGATGGTCCGGCCCGGCCGGCGGGGCGAGGCTGGGGGCATGGACATCCGCTTACGTCGTCGTCGCCGCCCCGTGGCGGCGCTCCTGGCCGCGCTGTGCGTGGGCCTGCTGGCCCCGGCCACCGCCGCGGCCCGTACGCCCGCGCCCGGCGACGGCTCCGCCCCGGCCCCCGACCCGGCCCGGGACCTCGCCGCGACCGCCCGCCCGCTGACCGACCTCCGCACCCTGGAGCGGATCGTCGGCTCGGCGAAGGTGGTCGGCGTCGGCGAGGCCACGCACAGCTCCGGCGAGTTCTTCCGCGCCAAGCACCGCATCTTCGAGGAGCTGGTGGAGAAGCGCGGGTTCACCACCTTCGCCCTGGAGGCGCCCTGGAGCACGGGCCTGCTCGTCGACGCCTACGTGCGCGACGGCAAGGGCGACATACGCAAGATCATGCGGGACGAGTTCCAGGAGTCGTACGCCTTCTGGAACACCGACGAGTACCTGGACCTGTTCACCTGGATGCGGCAGCACAACCTGCGCCACCCCGGTCACCCGGTCCGCTTCATGGGCAACGACCTCGGCTACGCGGGCCCGAACCTCTTCGACCGGGTCACCGACTACGTCGGCCGTACCCGCCCCGAGCTGCTGCCCCGCTTCCGGCAGCTGTACGCGTCCTCGCGGCCGAGCGGTGACGACGTCGGCGCCTGGATCAGCGAGCACCTGAGCAGGCCGCTCGCCGAGCGCAGGGCGCGGGCGGCCGAGGTCAACGAGGCCCTGGCCCTGCTCGAACGGCAGAAGCCGGCCGGCCAGGACCGCGAGGCGCGCGAGGCGTACGCCTGGGCGGTGCAGGACGCCCGGGCCGTCGCCCAGGTCGGCACCGAGTACGCGTACGACATCGGCACCCGGCAGGGCCTGGCCGGGGCGATGCTCTACCGCGACCGGATCATGGCCGAGAACACCGTGTGGTGGCAGCGGCAGACCGGCGACCGGATGGTGCTGTCCGCGCACAACGGGCACGTCGGATACGAGACGACCGAACCGGAGCAGTACCCGCGCACCCAGGGCGCCTTCCTGCGCGACGCGCTCGGCAAGGAGTACGTGACGATCGGCGCCTCCTTCGGCCGCGGCTCGTTCAACGCGCACGACTCGCGGGAGGCCGGGGAGCCGGTGCGGGTCTTCACCGTCGGACCGCTCGGCCCGGACAGCAACGCCCACGTCCTGGACCGGGTCGCGGACCGGCCGTTCCTGCTCGACCTGCGCACGGCCGTACCGGCGGCGCGTAAGTGGCTGGACGTGGCGCGGCCGACGCGGGCGATAGGCACGACGTACCCCTGGCCGGGCGAGGTGGCGGACGTGCGGCTCGGCACGACGTTCGACGCGATCGTGCACTTCCCGGAGATATCACCGGCGCACCTGCGGCACTGAGGCCGCGGGGCGACGACTGCCCGTCCCTCCGCGCGGGAAGAATCCACCCGCATCTCCCGGCGCAGGCGGAGGGACGGGCCATGACGGTGACGAGTGTCGAGCCGTACCGCGAGATCGTCTTCGACAAGGACGGCGACGGCCCGGCGGGCCAGGCGGCCGCGCTCGCGGCGCTCGCCCGGCAGGGGTGCACGGACCTGGTGGTCTTCACGCACGGCTGGAACAGCTCACCGTCCGTCGCGACCGGGCTCTTCGACCGCTTCTTCGCGCCGTTCCCGCGGGTGGCGGGGCCGGCGGCGCGGCTCGGGTACGCGGGGCTGATGTGGCCGTCGATGATGTTCAGCGACGAGCCGGTCCCCGACTATCCGGCGCTGGCCGCGGCGGTCCCGGAGCGGGCGCCGGTGGTGGCCCGGCTCGCGGTGCTCGCGGAGAGCGAACCGGCTGACGAGGCGGCGTTCGACGAGTTCGCGGAGCTGCTGCGGGAGTTGGCGGGGGTGGCCGGGGAAGCGGGCGCGGCCGAGATGCCGGGGTTCCTGGCCTCGGACCCACGGCGGGTGTACGGGATGTTCGCGGACGCCCTCGACGAGGCGGCCGGCGCGGCCGGCGCGGAGCCGCTGTTCGGCGGCGATCCGCTGAAGCGGCTGTGGAGGGGCGCGAAGGAGGCGCTGCGGCAGGCCACGTACTTCACGATGAAGCACCGCGCGGGCGTCGTCGGCGAGCGCGGCCTCGGCCCCCTGCTCGGCGAACTCGGACACCTGGCCCCGGCGTTGCGGGTCCATCTGGTCGGCCACAGCTTCGGCGCCCGGCTCGTCGCCCACGCGCTGCCCGCCCTCCCCGCCGGCACCCGGACCGTGAAGTCGGTGACACTCCTCCAGGGCGCCTTCTCGCACTACGCCTTCGCCGCCCGTCTTCCGCACTCCCCCGACCGTCCCGGGTCCCTGCCGGGCGCCCAGTCCCGCGTCGACGGCCCCGTCGTCGCCTGCCACTCCCGCCACGACACCGCCCTGCGCGTCTTCTACCCGCTCGCTTCCCGCGTCTCCCGCGACGACGCGTCGCTCCTCGGCGAGGACGACCCGCGCTGGCAGGCCGTCGGATTCGACGGCATCCAGGCCGTCCCTGGCAGCTCCGTCCGCACCCTCGCCTCGGCCCTGCGCGACGGACTGCCCGGCTCGGGCTGTGTGAGCGTGGACGCGGCGGAGGTGGTGTCGGAGCACAGCGACATCTGTCACGAGCAGTTGGCGGCCGTGGTGGCGCGGGCGGGCCGCTTCGGCTGAGGGAGGGCGCGCGGCCCCGGCGGTCCGCGCCCCTCGCGCCCGTCCGCGCCTCTCGCGCCCGTCCGCGCCCGCCGCGCCCACCTGCGGCGATGCGGCCGGACGCACGCCGGGTGCGTTTCGATGGAACACGAAGCGCGGCTCGTTCGTCCATCTCATATCGCCGAAGGACAAGCGACGGAGGTGGCGTCCGATGGCCGGGTTCCGGAGTCTCGCGAGACAGGTGCGCGATCCAGGCAGCGACACGGCGCTCAGACGCTATTCGCTGCGCAAGTGCCTGGAGCGGTTCGCGCCCTACGGTCATCGGGCGACCTGGGACCACCTGTGCCGGCGGCACGGGTTCGGGCCGGAGGACCGGGAGGTGGATCCGGGGCGGCTGGTGGCCGCGCTGGAGGAGCTGGAGCAGGCGCGGGCGGTGTGGCTCGCGTACGAGCGGGAGTTCGCGGAGCGGCGCCGGCGGGAGAAACACGGGGGGCTGCGCAGGCCGGGTGCCCTTGACGAGTGGCACCGGCGGATCTGGGGTGGCAACGGGGTGGCCCGGTGCGACGATCCGCGGCACCATCCGTCGGCGCCGCTGCCGGAGGTTGTGGGGCGCCTGGTGGCCGCGCTGAAGCGGGGGCCGGGCGAGGGCTGTCCGGTGTGTGCGGGGCAGCGGATCGAGTGGCGGTCCGAGCTGCGGGACGAGCCGTGGTTCGGGCCGGTGTGCGCGGAGTGCGGGGTGCTGATACCGCGGGCGGTGCTGACGCCCCGGGCGCTGGCCCGGACGCGGGGTGAGGGAGCGCCGAGGCTCGCTTCGGTGGCGTGACGCCGACGGCCCGTCTCAACGGGGGCGGCGGGCCGGGGTTCGGGGAGGACGCGCCGAGGGCGGCGGCCGGGAAATCCGTTCGCGGGGCGGCGGGTACGCCCGGCAGAGTGGGCGGCGATGACCACCTCACCGAAACCCACCGAGCATCCGGAGCGCTGAAGATGTCGACGCTGCGCGTCACCGCCGAGACCCTGACCGTCCACGACCACCCCAACGCCGACGCGCTCGAACTGGCGCAGGTCGGCCTCTACCGGGCGGTCGTCGCGAAGGGCCGGTACCGCACCGGTGACGTGGCGATCTACATCCCGGAGCAGGCGGTGCTGCCCGCCGCGCTCGTCGACGAGCTGGGGCTGACCGGGCGGCTGGCCGGGAAGACGGGCGACCGGGTCAAGGCGGTGCGGCTGCGCGGGGAGTTGTCGCAGGGACTCGTGTGCCGGCCGCGGGCGCTCGACGGAGTGGACCTGAAGCAGGCGGCGCAGGACGGGACGGACTTCGCGGAGCTGCTCGGCATCGGCAAGTGGGCGCCGCCGGTCCCGCCGACGATGAGCGGGGACGTGGCGGCGGCGCCCGACCTGCTGCCGTGGGTGGAGATCGAGAACCTGCACCGTTTCCCGGACGTCTTCGCGCCCGGCGAGCCGGTCGTCCTGACCGAGAAGCTGCACGGCACGGCCTGCCTCGTGACGTACCTCGCCGGCGAGCGGCGGACGGTCGTCTCGTCGAAGGGCTTCGGCGCCAAGGGCCTGGCCCTCACGGAGGATCCGCGCAACCTGTACTGGCGTGCCGTCCGCGACCACCGTCTGCCCGCCGTCGCCGCCCGGCTCGCCGAGCGGCTCGGCGCGACGCGCGTCGGCCTCTTCGGCGAGGTGTACGGGGACGGGGTGCAGGACCTGCCGTACGGGGCGAACGCCCGGGCGGAGGGCCAGGTCGGGTACGCGGTCTTCGACGTGGCCGCCGAGATCGACGGGCAGGTGCGCTGGCTGGACCCGGCCGGGGTCCTGGAGCCGGGCGAACTGCCACTCGTACCGCGTCTGTACACCGGCCCGTACGACCTGGACACCGTCCTGGCGCTGGCGAGCGGCCGGGAGACGGTCTCCGGGCGTGAGCTGCATCTGCGCGAGGGGGTCGTGATCCGTCCGGTGACCGAGCGGTACAGCCCGGTCGTCGGCGGGCGGGCGATCGCGAAGGCGGTCAGCCCGGCGTATCTGACCCGTAAGGGCGGCACCGAGTACGAGTGACGCCGGCCGACCGGCCGCACGGACCGAGCGGGGGCCCGCCCACGGGGGTGGCGGGCCCCCGCTCCCTACGTCTCGTTCCGTTCGGGCAGCAGCCTGGAGCCCTTCATCCGTTTGCCGAACACGTCGTCGGGGTTGGAGAGCACGCAGTTCTCCAGGGAGAGGCAGCCGCAGCCGATGCAGTCGGTCAGGTGGTCGCGCAGCCGGCCGAGCTGTCTGATCCGCTCGTCCAGTTCGGCCCGCCACGCCTCGGAGAGCCGCGCCCAGTCCTCGCGGGTCGGGGTGCGTTCCTCGGGCAGTCGGGCGAGTGCCTCGCGGACGGTGGCGAGCGGGATGCCGACGCGCTGGGCGGCGCGGACGAAGGCGACCCGGCGGAGCGTGTCGCGGCTGTAGCGGCGCTGGTTGCCGCTGGTGCGGCGGCTGCTGATCAGCCCCTTGGCCTCGTAGAAGTGCAGTGCCGAGACGGCGGCTCCGCTGCGCGCGGACAGCTGGCCGACGCTCAGCTCGTGGATCTTCTCGGGTATCCGGTGCACTCGTCCGAGCCTACGGGGCGTCCTGTCCGTTGACAGGAGCGCACCCGCACCCACAACATGCTAAGCAGTCGCTTAGAGACATCGTGAGAGGGAGCGGAACATGGCCGAGCCGAGGATCTTCACCTCCGCCGAGGAACTGCGCGCCGGGGTCGGCGAGCAACTGGGCCACAGCGACTGGCTGGAGATCGAGCAGAAGCGGATCGACCAGTTCGCCGACGCCACCGGCGACCACCAGTGGATCCACGTCGACCCGGAGCGCGCCGCGAACGGCCCGTTCGGGAAGACCATCGCCCACGGCTATCTGACCCTGTCGCTCCTGCCCACCCTGGTGCCGCAGATCATGCGCGTCGAGGGCATGAAGATGGGTCTCAACTACGGCACCAACAAGGTCCGTTTCCCCGCCCCGGTGCCGGTCGGCTCGCGGCTGCGCGCCACCGCCGTGCTCACCGAGGTGACGGAGGCCGGCGGCGGGGTGCAGGTGACGGCGACGGTGACCGTGGAGCGCGAGGGCGGCGACAAGCCGGTGTGCGTCGCGGAGTCGGTCTCCCGCTACTACTTCTGAACGCCCACCATCCGCAGCACGAGGTCGGCGTAGAGCGCGCCGACCTCGTCGGCGGTGCGCCGGCCCTGGGTGTTGAACCAGCGCGAGACGTCGATGCAGAGCGAGAGCACGGCGACGGTGGTGCCGGCCACGTCCGGGACGTCGAACTCCCCGCCCGCCACGCCCTCGTCGATGATCCGCCGCACGGTGGCGTCCGACTCGCGGCGCAGCGCCACGATCTCGGCGCGGTGCTCGGGGCCGAGGGCGTCGAGCTCGTACTGCACGACCCGGGCGGTGGTGTGCCGCTCGGCGTGCCAGCGGACGAAGGACCGTACGGCGTCGGCGAGCCGCTCGGCGGCGGTGCCCGGGGCGTCGGCGGCGTCCCGCAGGATCTCCAGGGCCTTGTCGTGGCCGATCCGGCTGATCCGGTGGAGCAGCTCTTCCTTGGTCTTGTAGTGGATGTAGAGCGCGGCCGGGCTCATCCCGGCCCGGCCCGCGATGTCGCGGGTCGTGGTGGCGTGGTAGCCGCGCTCGGCGAACGCCTCGACGGCCGCGACCAGCAGGCGCCGGGCGGCCTCGGGCGTGACCTCGCCCCAGGGCATGTCCGGCTCGCCGCCGGGCGTCTCCTCCGCCGCGCTCATCGCACACTCCTTCTCGGGCTGTCCAAGGACGAACACCATACAACGAGGGTGAGCAAGCGCTTAGGGTTCGGCGGCTCAGAGCTGCTCCTGGCGATCGCGGACGACCTTGGAGAGCGTGAACGCGGACGTGGTGAGGTAGAGCACCGCGACGGCGAGGAAGGCGCGGACCCAGGCGCTGGCCTCCAGCTTGTAGATCCCCACGGTCACGGCCAGCAGGGCGAGCCCGAAGGAGATGACGGCCTGCATGTAGTAGGCGGCGGTGTTCTGCTGCTTCATCTGCGGCTTGACCGGATATTCGCTCATGACGGACAGCATCGGGCGGATGTGGCCGGGGCCACATCCGCCCGGATACTCAGCCGCGTACCGCCGGCTACTCAGAACGCCGACACACCCGTCAGCGCCCGCCCGATGATGAGCTTCTGGATCTGGCTGGTGCCCTCGTAGAGGGTCATCACGCGGGCGTCCCGCAGCAGCTTGCCGACCGGGTACTCGTCGATGTAGCCGTAGCCGCCGAAGACCTGGAGGGCGTTGTTGGCGGCGCGGACGGCGGCCTCGGAGGCGTACAGCTTCGCCTTCGACGCGGCCGTGGCGAACTCCTCGCCGCGGTCGACCAGATCGGCGACCCGCCAGGTGAGCAGCCGGGCCGCGTCCACGTCGACCGCGATGTCGCTGATCAGCTCCTGGACCAGCTGGTACGAGGCGATGGGCTTGCCGAACTGCTCGCGCTCCCCGGCGTACCGCACCGCCGCGTCGAGGGCCGCCTGGGCGATGCCGACGCAGCCGGCGGCGACCGACATGCGGCCCTTGGCGAGCGCGGACATGGCGACGGCGAAGCCCTTGCCCTCGGGGCCGAGCATGGCGCTCTCGGGGACGCGGACGTCCTGGAGGACCAGTTCGGCGGTGGCCTGGCCGCGCAGGCCGAGCTTGCCGTGGATGGTGCGACGGGTGAGGCCCGGGGTGTCGGTGGGCACGAGGAAGGCGGAGACGCCCTTGTGGCCGGGGGTGTCGTTGGTGCGGGCGAAGAGCAGCACCACGTCGGCCCAGGTGCCGTTGGTGATGAACATCTTGCCGCCGTTGACGACGTACGTGCCGGTGGCCGGGTCGTGGACCGCCCGGGTGGTGAGGTTTCCGGCGTCGGAGCCGGTGCCCGGCTCGGTGAGGCCGAAGCAGCCGAGGGCGTCGCCGGCGGTGAGCCGGGGCAGCCACTCCCGCTTCTGCTCCTCGCTGCCCCAGGCGGCGATGGTCTTGGTGACCAGGCCGAGGGAGACGGAGACGATGCCGCGGACCGAGGAGTCGCCACGGCCGAGTTCCTCGGTGACGAGGCAGTACGAGAGGTGGTCGCCGCCCGAGCCGCCGTACTCCTCCGGAACGGTGAGACCGAGGAAGCCGACGGCGCCGAGCTTCTTCACGAGGGACCGGTCGACGTTCTCGGCGCGGTCCCACTCGACGACGTGCGGGGTGATCTCGCGGGCGACGAAGTCCTCGGCGAGCCTCCGGACCGCCTCCTGCTCCGCACTGAGCTCCAGATTCATCGCGCCGTCCTCCGCCTGCCCGTCCGCCAGTTAATTACCACTGCTAGTTTTATGGGTCACGCCTACTATGTGCGCCATGGCCCGACCGCGCAAGCCCCTCCTCAGCCGTGACCTGATCGTCGACACGGCCGGCGCGCTCGTGGACGCCGAGGGGCTCGCCGCCCTCTCCACCCGGCGCCTCGCGGCCGAGCTTGGGGTCAGCGGGCCCTCGCTCTACAACCACTTCCGCACCAAGGACGAGATCCTGGACGCCGTCGCGGACGCGGTGAGCGCCAAGGTCGACCTGTCGATGTTCGCGCCGGAGGACCCGCGGGACTGGCGCACGGCCCTGCGCGACTGGGCGGTCTCCTACCGCGCCGCGCTCGCCGACCACCCGCACCTCGTCCCGCTGCTCGCCCAGGGTCCCGGGCGCCGTCCGGCCGGTCTGAAGGTCGCCGACGCCGTCTTCGGCGCGATGGTCCGCGCGGGCTGGCCGCCGGCCCAGGCCACGTACATCGGCGCGCTCATGCGCTACTTCGTCACCGGCTCCGCGCTCGGCTCCTTCGCCCGCGGATTCGTCGACGACGAGACCGCGTACGACCCGGCGGACTACCCTCACCTGGGCCAGGCCCACCTGCTCGCGGAACGGCGCGAGAAGGTCGACGAGGGGGCGTTCACGACGGGGCTGCGGGCACTGCTCGACGGCTTGCAGACGCAGTACGACACGGGGGTGCGGGACGAGTGGGGGACACGACAGGGCTCGGAGCGGAGCTCGGGGCCGGACACGGAGCCGAGCTCGGGGCGGAGCTCGTAGCGGAGCCGGGGGCCGGACACGCAGCCGAGCTCGGGGCGGAGCTCGTAGCGGCGGTACGGGCGGGGGACGCGGACGGGGTGGGGAGGCTGCTCGAAGACGGCGCCGATCCGAACGCGCTGGCCGAGGACGGGCTGCCGGTGCTGTGCCTGGCGGTCGAGACGTACGACGCGCCGGTCGCCGAAGCGCTGGTCGATGCGGGCGCCGACCAGGACCGGGTGCTGCCGGACGGCACGACGCCGCTGCTGAGGGCGATCGAGGGCGGCTCGTACGCGGTCTTCTCGGCGGTCAGGGGCCGCGACCCGGGCCTGCGGCTGCGCGGGCCCGCCGCGGACCGGGCGCTGGCCACGGCGCGGAGCTGGTACGAGCGATGCCGGCCGGCGGCCGGGGAGCGGACCCCGGTGCCGGACGGCGAGTCGGGGTACGTGAACGAACTCACCCTGGACGGGCGCACGGTACGGGACGGCCACGGGGCGATCCTGACCGATCTGGAATGGGCGCTGCGGATCCTGACACCGGTGGCGGAGCTGGCGGCCCGGGGCGCGGCGCCCGCGGATCCCGAGCACGTGGACTGGTGGAGCGCCGTGTTCGTGCTCGGCGCGCAGCGGCGCAGCAGGGAGACCTGGTCCGCGGTGGCCGCCCTGCGGAACCACCCGGACCCCGCGCACCGGCGGTTCGCCGCGGACGTCCTGCGCTGCACGATGCTGCTCCGGGGCAGTGGCATGCACGCGTACGACAAGGAGACGAACGCCCTCTTCGCGGCCTGGGCGACGGAGGAGACGGACGGGCAGGTCCTCGCGGACGTCCTGCGCGCGTGGGCGGGCGAGCACGAGCACCCGGACATCCCGGCGACCGGGCAGCGGTACGCGGACCACCCGCACCCGGCGGTCCGCGCGGCCGTGCCGGACTGCCTGGAGGCGGGTCCGTTGGAACCGGCCGGCCGGGCCGCGCTCCTCGTCCTGGCACGGGACGAGGACGCGGAAGTGCGCCGTGGCGCGTGCGGCGTCCTCGGCCGGGCGCACGACGGTTCCGCCGCCGGCCGGGCGGCGCTGCTCGCCCTGGCCCGCGATCCCGACGCGGAGGTGCGCTGGGGAGCGGCTGTGGGTCTGGCGGACTCCGACGACCGGGCGCCGGAGGTCGCCGACGCGCTCGCGGCGCTGACCGGCGAGGAGATGCAACTCGTACGAATCGCCGCCGCCTACGGCCTGCTGCGGCGCGATGACCCGCGCACCGCCGACGCGTACGAGCGGATCGGGGACTGCACGCCCGAGACGGAGCACGACCACCGCTGGTCCCGGCTGCGGGACTGGAACTGGCAGCGCACCCAGGCCACGGCCGCCGCCTCGACCGACACTTCGGCGGCCGCCGAAAAGTGACTGCGGCATCCTGAGGCCATGGCACCCAAAGACCTCGCCGCCCTCGCCGCCCTCTTCGCCGACGAGACCCGCGCCGGCTTCCTGCTCGCCCTGCTCGACGGCCGGGCCTGGACGGCCGGGGAGCTGGCGCGGCAGGCGGGAGTGGCCGCGTCGACCGCCAGCGAGCACCTGGGCAAGCTGGTGGCGGGCGGGGTCCTCGCGGAGGAACGGCAGGGCCGGCACCGGTACGTACGCCTCGCCGACCCCGGCATCGCGCACCTCGTCGAGGACCTGGCCGCCCGCTCCGAGCCGGCCGTGCCCGAGCCGCCGCGGAACCTGCGGGCGGCGAGCGCCGGGCAGGCGATGGCGCGCGGGCGGACCTGCTACGACCATCTCGCCGGACGGCTCGGCATCGCCATCACCGAGGCCATGACCGAGCGCGGACTGCTCCGCCAGGACACCGGGTTCGCGCTCACCGACGGCGGCCTGGCCTGGTTCGCCGACCTGGGCATCCCCCTCGTCACCGGCGCCGCCGGCGGCAGGAGCCGGCGGCCGGTCGCGCGCGGCTGCCTGGACTGGACCGAGCGCAGGCCACACCTGGCGGGCCTGGCGGGCGCGGCGCTGTGCCGGCACGCGATGGACGCCGGCTGGTGCGTACGGATCGGGTCCGAGCGGGCGGTGAAGGTGACCGCGGCCGGGGAGCGGGCGCTGGAGGCGGCGCTCGGCATCGCGCCGGCGGCGCTGCGCTGAGCCGCCCACAGCCCGGGCCACGCCCGCGCGGCAGTGCTGCGGCGAGCCGCCCAGGGCCGGGCACCGCCCCGGCGGCGTGCCGCCCCGAGCCGCACACAGCCCGGGCCACGCCCGCGCCACAGTGCCGCGCCGAGCCGCATCCCGGCCGGGGTGCGCCGAGCCGCACACAGCCGGGCCTCGCCCCGCGCGATATTGCGGTGCTCGCCGAACGGTCCGCGCCCTACGGTCGTCCCATGCCGAACCGATCCTCCCGTCTCGCGCTCGCCGCCGCCGGTGTCACCGTCGTCCTGTGGGCCTCCGCCTTCGTCGCCATCCGCAGTGCCGGCGCCGCCTACTCCCCCGGCGCCCTCGCCCTCGGCCGGCTGCTCGCCGGTGCGCTCGTGCTCGGGCTCGTCCTCGTCATACGGCGGGAGGGACTGCCGCCGCGCGCCGCCTGGCGCGGGATCGCGCTGTCCGGACTGCTCTGGTTCGGCGCCTACATGGTGGTGCTGAACTGGGGTGAGCAGGAGGTCGACGCCGGAACTGCCGCGATGGTCGTCAACATCGGCCCCATCCTGATCGCGCTGCTCGGCGCGAAGGTGCTGGGCGAGGCCCTGCCGCCCCGGCTGCTCGCGGGGATGGCGGTCTCGTTCGCGGGCGCCGTCGCGGTCGGACTGTCGATGTCCGGCGAGGGGCACGCCTCGGTGCTCGGCGTGGTCCTCTGTCTGCTCGCCGCGATCGCGTACGCGGGCGGGGTCGTCGCACAGAAGCCGGCGCTCGCGCACGGCAGCGCGCTGCAGGTGACGACCTTCGGGTGCCTGGTCGGCGCGGTGGCCTGTCTGCCGTTCGCCGGGCGGCTCGTCGAGGAGGTGGGCCGGGCCCCGCTGTCGGCGACCCTGAACATGGTCTACCTCGGCGTCTTCCCGACCGCGCTCGCCTTCACCACCTGGGCCTACGCCCTGGCCCGGACGACCGCCGGGCGGATGGGCGCGACGACGTACGCCGTGCCGGCCCTGGTGGTGCTGATGGCCTGGCTGTTCCTCGGCGAGCTGCCGGGGCTGCTCACGCTGGGCGGCGGCGCGCTGTGCCTGGCGGGCGTGGCGGTGTCGCGGTCCCGGCCGAAGGCCCCCGTGGTGCCCTCGGCAGTGACCGTACAGAGCCGGCAGCAGGGCTAGAAGACGACCAGCGCGCGGCCGCCCTTGCCCGCCAGCATGTTCTCGAAGGCGCCCGGGATGCCGTCCAGGGTGATGCGTTCGGTGACCATGGCGCCGAGGTCGAGGCGGCCCGCGCGGATGTGCTCGGCGAGCACGGGCAGGTCCTCGGCCGGGTTGGAGTTGCCGTAGACGCAGCCGGACAGGGTGCGGCCCCAGTGGAAGATCTCCAGGGCGTGGAAGGTGACCTGCTGGTCCTTGCCGCCGATGCCGACGACCGTGGTGCGGCCGCCGCGCCGGGTGGCGTCCCAGGCGGTACGGATGGTGGCGGCGCGGCCGACGCACTCGACGGCCACGTCGACGCCGTGACCGCCGGTCAGCTTCCGGATCTCCTTGGCGGTGGTGTCGGAGGCGACGACGTACTCGGTGGCGCCGGCGGCCCGGGCCAGCGCCTCCTTCCCGGGCGACACGTCGACGGCGACGATGGTCGACGCCCCGGCGATCCGGGCGGCCTGAAGGGTCGCCAGGCCGACACCGCCGACCCCGAACACGGCGACGGTCTCGCCCGCGCGGACCCGGGCGGAGTGGTGGACGGCGCCCCAGCCGGTGAGCACGGCGCAGCCGAGCAGCGCGGCCTCGGTGAGCGGCACTCCGTCGGGCACGGGCAGCACGCAGTTCGCGGCGACCACGGTCTCCTCGGCGAAGGCGGCGACGTTGAGCCCCGGGTGGAGCTCGGTGCCGTCCTCGGTGCGGGCGTGGACGTTCGCGGAGCCGGTGAGGGCGTTGGCGCACAGCCACACCTCGCCGAGCGAGCAGGCGTGGCAGGCGCCGCAGGACGGCGCCCAGTTGAGGACGACGCCGTCGCCGGGGGCGACGTGCGTGACGCCCTCGCCGACGGAGACGACCGTGCCCGCGCCCTCGTGGCCGAGGACGGCGGGGACCGGCACCCGCATGGTGCCGTTGGACAGCGAGAGGTCGGAGTGGCAGACCCCGGCGGCGGCGAGGCGCACCCGGACCTGGCCGGGGCCGGGCTCGGGCAGTGCGATGCCGGTGATCTCCAGCGGAGAGCCGACGGCGGGCAGGACGGCGGCGCGGATCACGCGTGGGGCTCCTTCGGGTGGGTGCGGCCGGGACGGTACGACGCTCAGAACTGCAGGGACTTGGTCTGGAGGTACTCGGCCAGACCGTGCGCGCCGAGCTCGCGGCCGACGCCGGACTGCTTCCAGCCGCCGAACGGGGCCAGCGGGTTGAACCGGCCGCCGTTGATGTCGACCTGGCCGGTCTCCATGCGGCGGGCGAAGGCGACGGCCTCCGCCTCCTCGCCCCAGACGGCGCCGGCCAGCCCGTACACGGTGCCGTTGGCGATGGCCAGGGCGTCCGCCTCGTCCTCGTACCGGATGATCGAGACGACCGGGCCGAAGATCTCCTCCTGGGCGATCGTCATCCCGGGCGTGACGTCGGCGAAGACGGTCGGGGCCACGTAGTAGCCGGTCTCGCGCGGGGCCTCGGGGCCGCCGGCGACCAGCCGCGCGCCCTCGGCGAGGCCCTGCTCGATGTAGCCGCGGACCCGGTCGCGCTGCCTGGCGTTCACGAGCGGACCGACGCGCTCGCCCGGCACGTACTTGGCGACGGCGGCCGCGGCGAGCGCGACGGCTTCCTCGTACTGGTCGGTGTGGACCAGCATCCGGGTCCAGGCGCTGCAGGTCTGGCCCGAGTTGGACATGACGTTGGCGACGCCGACGGCGACGGCCTTGCCGAGGTCGGCGCTGGGCAGGATGACGTTGGCGGACTTGCCGCCGAGTTCCAGGGCGACCCGCTTGACCGCGCCGCCCGCGAGGGCGCCGATCTTCCTGCCGACGGCCGTGGAGCCGGTGAAGGAGACGAGGTCCACGTCCGGGTGCTCGGCGAGCGCCTGCCCCGCGACCGTGCCGAGGCCGGTGACCAGGTTGAAGACGCCGGCCGGGAGGCCGGCCTCGTGCACCGCCTCGGCGAACAGCTGGGCGGTCAGCGGGGTGTCCTCGGCGGGCTTGAGCACGATGGTGCAGCCGGCGGCGAGCGCCGGGGCGGCCTTGGCGACGATCTGGTGCAGCGGGTAGTTCCAGGGCGTGATCGCGGCGACCACGCCGACCGGCTCGGAGTAGACGGTCGAGTTGCCGACCTTCTCCTCGAAGGGGTGGCTCGCGGCGAGCTCGGCGTACGAACCGGCGACGGCGATCGGCAGCCCGGCGTGCACGGCGGCGGCGAGCTGCGGGGGCGCGCCGAGCTCGGTGGTGACGGTGGCGGCGATCTCCTCGGCGCGGGCGGCGAGCGCGTCCCGCAGCGCGGCGAGGCGGGCGGCCCGCTCGGCGGGCGCCGTCGCGGCCCAGCCGGGCAGCGCGGCCCGGGCGGCGCGCACGGCGGCGTCCACGTCCTCGGCGTTGCCGGCCGGGACGTGGGCGACGACCTCTTCGGTGGCGGGATCGATCACGGCGATCGTCTCGGCGGAGGCGGCGGGCCGCCACGCGCCACCGATGTACATGCCGTCGTGGGCCTTCATCAGCGGTGTCTCCTCTGGTGTCGGGGGTGTGCTGCCGGCGCCGGCCAGGTCGTTGCCGCTGACACCGGCCATCCAAACTAGCGCTGTTAGTTTTTCGGCGCCAGGTCCCCCTGCCTGCTCTCCCTGGTAGTCCGATCCTCACCCCCGCCCGCGCGCCCTGTCCACGGCCCGGCCGGACAGCCGTGCCGGACGCGAACTGGCGGATTCCGCCTTGCCCGGCGTGCCGGAGCCGGTAGTTCCCCGGTAACGGCGCGGCCCTCGCGGACGGCGCGCCGGACCCGTACCGCGGCCCTCGCGAACGGCGCGCCGGACCCGTACCGCTGACCGAGCCGGAGCCGGGAGCCGTACCGCGGGCCGAGCCGGAGCCCGGGCCGTACCGCGGGCCGTACCCGTCGCCGTACCCGAACGGGTGCGGGAACTGCCCCTCGGCAACCGGCTGTTCGCCCTCGAACCGGCCCGGACCCTCAAGGACGGGATGAACCCCGTGACGCGGCGCTCGCCGAAGCAGGCCGCCGAACGGGCCGCCGACCTCTACGCCGACGCCACCGCCGACCGCTACTCACGCCGAACGCACCGGCTGGCTCGACGCCCTGGGCGCCGAGTCCGCCCGCGCCCGGATCGACCGCAGCGCGGCGCTGCGCCGGATGGGCCGCTTCGAGGAGGCGGCGCGGCTGCTGGACGAGGTGCTCGCGGAGTTGGAGCGGCGCAGCGAGGCGGACGGCCGGGCGGCATGGCCGTGGGCGCCGAGGGCCGGGTGCTCGCGGCGGCGCGTCCGCCGAGCCGATGCCGAAGACGCGCGGTACGGACGAGGGTTTCCGGCTCCTCGACGCGGCCCCGCCGGGCGCCGACCCGCCCGCCGCGGTGGCGTGCGCGCACCATCTCGCGCACGGGGTGCTGTGTTTCCTCGCCGGCCGCGCCGAGGCGCCTTGCCCGGCCGTAGCGGTCGGCCCCGGGTCCGGCGGGCCGACCGCACCGTCCCGTACCTCTCCCCCCTCCTCCCCCCTCCCCGTCAGATCTTCCGGTCCACGCCGGTCAGATGCGCGAACACCACGATGTTCGCCTCGTAGCCGTCCTTTCGGCTGAAGGTGCCGCCGCAGGTGAGGAGGCGGAGTTCGGGGCGGGTGGTGGGGCCGTAGACCTCGGCGTCGGGGAAGGACGACTTCGCGTACGTACGGACGCGGTCGACCGTGAAGACGGCGACGCGGCCGTCGGCGCGGGCGACGCGGACGGTGTTGCCGGGGTTGAGCGAGTTGAGGTTGAGGAAGATCGCCGGGCCGGTGCGGGTGTCGCGGTGGCCGACGACGACGGCGGTGCCGCGTTCGCCGGGGGTGACGCCGTTCGCGTACCAGCCGACGACCCGGGGGTTGTCCACGGGCGGGGTGCCGAGACGGCCGGCGGTATCGACGCCGAGGCCGACGACGGGGGCCTCGATGGTGATCGCGGGCACGGCGAGGGTGGTGGGCCGGGAGCGGCCCAGCGGCGCGGGCGGCGGCTGCGGCTCGGGCCTGGGGCGCGACACCGGGCGAGGCGCCGGGCGGGGCGGGGTCCGGTGGACCGGAGCCGCCGCGCCGTGCACGCCCGGCCCCGCGGCGAGCGCGGGGCCGGGCGGTGACCCGTCGTCCTGGGCCCACCAGACACCGGCGGTGACCAGGGACATGGTCACAACGACGGTACGGGCGAGCCGGACGAGCCGTCGCTGCCGGCGGGTGGTGCGGCCGCGCGGGCGGGGGCGGCGTGCGCCGGCCGGGGCCCGGCCGGCGGTGGCCGTCCCGCGCGGGGGAACGGACCTACGCGGCGCCATCGGTGCGGCGGCGCGAGCGGCGGATGAGGATCAGGCCCGCGGTGCCCGCGAGAGCCGCGGCGATGGCCGATCCGACGCCGAAGGCGGCGCTGTCGTCCGCGGGGGCGGTGATGTCCGCCGCGCCGCCTCCGCCCGCGCCGACCGGTCCGTGCGGCGGCTTGTGGTGGCCGTGACCACCGGTGCCGCCGCCGGGACCGCCGCCGGGCGGGCAGTCGACCTTGAAGACCTTGTGCTTGCCGGAGCCGTGTTCGCCCTCGAAGGTCCAGGTGAGCTTGTACATGCCGTTGGGGAGGGCGAGCTCACCGGTGTGACCCTTGCCGCTGTTGAGGGTGATGTGGCCGCTGAGGTTGGGCGAGCCGGCCTTGGGCGGCTGCGGGACGATCGTCCAGTCGACCTCCTGGAGGACGTCGAAGTTGAAGGCGTCGAGGTAGAACCGGCAGACCTTGGGCTCGTTCCTCTCGTCGTCGACGGGCGTGCCCACGTTGTGGATCTTGACGTCGCCGTTGTCGCCCGGGATCGGGGCGGCGAACGCGGCGGGAGCGCCCGCCAGGGCGAGGGAGCCGATGGTGAGCGCGGTCGCCGTGGTGGCGATCAGGGGGCGGAGAGCCTTGACGGTCATGCGGGAGTTCCTCCAGTCGTACAGATCTCGGACAAGCGGGCCGATAATCTGACTATTGGTCACACATGACTACGGAGGGTGGCACACGGCCGTGCCACCCTCCGACTTCCACCCGAACGAACCAGCGACTAGATGATCCCGAAGAGGATGCCCGCGACGAGCACCACCAGCGAGGTCAGCGCCGCCCACTTCACCGTGAAGCGGGTGTGGTCGCCGAACTCCACCTTCGCCATGCCGACGAGCACGTACACCGCCGGGACCAGCGGGCTCGACATGTGCAGCGCCTGGCCGACGAGGGAGGCGCGGGCGATCTCCAGCGGAGACACGCCGTGGGCCGCGCCGGCCTCGGCGAGCACCGGCAGGACGCCGAAGTAGAAGCCGTCGTTGGACATGAAGTAGGTCAGCGGGAGGCTGAGGAGGCCGGTGACCAGGGCCATGTGCGGGCCCATGCCGTCCGGGATGGCGCCGACGAGCCAGTCGGCCATGTGCTTGACCATGCCGGTGCCGGTGAGCACACCGGTGAAGACGGCGGCGGCGAAGACCATGCCGGCGACGTTGAGGACGTTGTCGGCGTGGGCCGCGAGCCGGGCCTTCTGCGCGGCCATCTTCGGGAAGTTGACCGTCAGAGCGAGCGCGGCGCCGAGCAGGAACAGCACCGGGATGGGCAGCCACTCCATGATCATCGCGGTGAGCAGTACGGCGGTGAGACCGGCGTTGAACCAGTACAGCCTGGGCCGCAGCGTCTCGCGCTTCGGGTCGAGCCCCTGGAAGCCGTCCTCACCCTGAGCACCATCAGCACCGTGCGCGCCCTGAACATCCTGAGCCTCAAGAGCACCCTGCGTCCCGGCGTCGTCGGACAGGCCCGCGCCAGAGCCCGCCCCACCCGCGGTGACCCTGCTCTTGGCACCGCCCTTGACTCCGCCCTTGGCCCCGTCCTTGCCGCCGCCCGCGCCGACCAGGACCGGCTCGGTCCGCGGCGTCAGCACCGCGTCGAGGCTCAGGTAGCCGATGCGCTTGCGCTCGCGGCGGCCGAGGACGTAGGCGAGGACGAAGACGAAGACCAGGCCGACGCCGAGCGCCGGGATCATCGGGACGAAGATGTCGGCGGCGTCCAGCTTGAGCGCGGTGGCCGCGCGGGCGGTCGGGCCGCCCCAGGGCAGCGTGTTCATGACGCCGTTGGCGGTGGCGGCGACACCCGTCATGACGACGAGGCTCATGCCCAGCCGCTTGTAGAGCGGGTACATCGCCGAGACAGTGATCATGAAGGTCGTGGAGCCGTCGCCGTCGAGCGAGACGATCGCGGCGAGCACCGCCGTACCGACCACGACCCGCATCGGGTCGGCCTTGCAGAAGCGCAGGATGCCTCGGACGATCGGATCGAAGAGGCCGACGTCGATCATGACGCCGAAGTAGACGATCGCGAACATCAGCATCGCGGCCGTCGGCGCCAGCTTCCCGACACCCTCGATGACGTAGTCGCCCAGCTGGGCCCCTTGTCCGACGGCGACGCAGAAGAGCGCGGGTATGAGCACGAGCGCCGCGATCGGCGACATCTTCTTCGTCATGATCAGGACCAGGAAGGTCGCGATCATGGCGAAGCCGAGGATGGTCAGCATGGAGGACACCTCACGTCACGTTCACCCTTGAACTGCCGCCAGAGCGGCGGTGCGCATGACGGTAGGTGCCGCGTAAAGGCGTTAACAAGACGTTGACGCGTGAGCAATACGAGCAAAACCCCAGGTCACAGCGGTGTCACAGCGCAGGCGACACGGAGACGGGGAAGCCGTTGAGCACGGCGGTGCCGGACAGGGGATCGAGCCGGGAGCCGTCGAGGAGCTGGTTCACGTTGACGCCCGGGCGGGCGGCGGCGACCGCCGTCCGGGTGCCGGGGCGGTCGTGGCCCCAGCCGTGCGGGAGGCTCACCACACCCGGCCGTACGGCGTCGGTGATCTCGACCTCGGCGGTCAGTTCGCCGCCCTCGCCCTTGATCCGGGCGGGCGCGCCGGCCGTGAGCCCGAGGCGGCCGGCGTCCTCGGGGTGGACCTGGAGGGTGCAGCGGTTGGAGCCGCCGGTGAGGGCGGGGATGTTGTGCAGCCAGCTGTTGTTCGAACGCAGATGGCGGCGTCCGACGAGCCGGAGGGTGCCGGCCTCGGGGACCTCGCGCAGGGCGGCGCGCAGCCGGGGCAGGTCGGCGGCGATCGGCGCGGGCAGCAGCTCGACACGGCCGCTGCGGGTCTTGAGCGGCCCGGGCAGCCGCGGCTGGAGCGGACCGAGGTCGATGCCGTGCGGGGCCGCGCGCAGGGCGTCGAGGCCGAGGCCGTGGGAGCGGGCGTACGGGCCGAGGCGCAGCATCAGGTCGAGGCGCCGCTCGGGTCCGGTGGCGCCGGTGAGGCGCGCGGCGACGGCCTTCGGGTCCTCCCCGTACACCGGCGAGTGCTCCTGGGCGACGGCCTTGGCGAGGGTGGTGTCGATGGCGAGGTCGTCGACGGCGGAGGGCGGGGCGCCGTGGCTCCCGGAGACGGCGAGGATCAGCCGCGCGTGGATCTCGCACTCGTCCATGCGGCCCTCGGCGAGCGGGACGGCCGCGGGGGTGTAGCGGACCTGGTTGCGGACGGCGAACTGGTTGAAGGCGAAGTCGAAGTGCGCGCTCTGCGAGGGCGGCGGCGGGGGCAGGACGACGTCGGCGTGGCGGGTGGTCTCGTTGAGGTACGGGTCGACGGCGACCATGAAGTCGAGGGAGTCGAGCGCCGCGTCGAGGCGCCGCCCGTCGGGGGCGGACAGGACGGGGTTGGCGGCGACGGTGATCAGCGCGCGGACGCGCCCTTCGCCCGGGGTCCGCTCGGGGGTGTCGATCTCCTCGGCGAGGGCGGCGAGCGGGAGTTCGCCCTTGGCCTCGGGGTGGCCGGAGACGCGGCTGGTCCAGCGGCCGAGCGCGAAGCCCTTGCCGGGGCCGGCGGGGCGGGGCGCGGGGGCGGTGGCGGAGAGCGGGAAGAGGGCGCCGCCGGGGCGGTCGAGGTTGCCGGTGAGGACGTTGAGGACGTCGACGAGCCAGTTGCCGAGGGTGCCGTACGCGACGGTGGAGGAGCCCATCCGGCCGTAGACGGCGGCGGTCGGCGCGGCGGCGAGTTCGCGGGCGGTGGTGCGGATGGTGTCCGCGGCCAGGTCACAGGCGTCGGAGACGGCCTCGGGGCTGAAGTCCCGTACCGCGTCCCGTACTTCCTCCACGCCCTGCACGTGGTCGGCGAGGGCGCCGAGGCGCACCAGGTCCTCGGCGAAGAGGGTGTGGACGAGCGCGGCGAGGAAGAGGGCGTCGGTGCCGGGGCGCAGGGCGAGGTGGCGGTCGGCGAGGCGCGCGGTGCGGGTACGGCGCGGGTCGACGACCGTGAGGGTGCCGCCGCGGCGGCGCAGGGCCTTGAGGCGGCCGGGGAAGTCGGGGGCGGTGCACAGGCTGCCGTTGGAGTCCAGCGGGTTGGCGCCGAGTATCAGCAGGTGGTCGGTGTGGTCGAGGTCGGGCACCGGGATGGCGAAGGCGTCGCCGAAGAGCAGTCCGCTGGAGACGTGCTTGGGCATCTGGTCGAGCGTGGAGGCGGTGAAGAGGTTGCGGGTGCGCAGGGCGCCGATGAGGAGCGGCGGGTAGAGGGCGCCGGCGACGGTGTGGACGTTGGGGTTGCCCAGGACGAGGCCGACGGCGTTCGGGCCGTGCTCCTCGATCAGCGGGCGGATGCGGGCGGCGATCAGGTCGAAGGCCTCGTCCCAGGTCGCCTCGCGGAACGCGCCCTCGTCCCTGATCAGGGGGCGGGTGAGCCGGTCGGGGTCGGCGTCGATCTCGGGGAAGGCGGCGCCCTTGGGGCAGACGAAGCCCCGGCTGAAGACGTCGTCGCGGTCGCCGCGGGCGGCCGTGACCCGGTCGCCGTCGAGGGTGAGGGTCAGCCCGCAGGTCGCTTCGCACAGGGGGCAGATGCGCAGGGCGGTGGACATGGCGGTCTCCCTGGGGGCGGCGGCGCGCGGACGAGCGCGAGCATACCGACCGGTAGGGAGGTGGAACAGGGCTCAGCGCAGGGCGGGCGCCAGATAGGCGTGCAGGAGTTCGCGCGTCTCCGCGACGAGGTCCGGGTCGCCGGCGGGGTCGACGAGGAACGCGCGTTGCAGCAGCGCGTCGGTGGCCTCGACGCCGACGAGGATCTTGCGGCGCATCGTCGCGTCGGCCGGGCGGCCGAGGGGCGGGGCGAGCAGGGCGCAGATGCGGTCGGCGACGAGGTGGTTGGGGTGCTCCTCGCCGGCCTCGTCGGGGCCGGGCGGGCCGAAGTCGACGAGGCCGAAGCCCGGCACGGTCCGCTTCATCTCCAGGTACGCGTCGAGGACGGTGTCGATGGCGCTCAGCGCGTCGACGGCCGGCAGCGCGGCGAGGCCGGCGCTGATGCGGGCGGCATAGCTGTCGAGGTTGCGGTGGGCGAGGGCGGCGGTCATGGCCCGCTTGTTGCCGAAGAAGCGGTAGACGGAACCGATGGGCACGCCCGCGCGGGCGGCGACGGCCCGGGTGCTGAGCTGCTCGTAACCGGTCTCGTCGAGGAGTTCGGCGCAGGCGTCGAGGATCCGGGCGAGCCGCGCTGCGCTGCGCTGCTGCACGGGGGCGCGCCGCAGGGCGGGCCCGGGCACGGAGGACGGGTCGGTTCGGGGCACGGGGACATCATGCCGGTGAAGGCCGGGGCGGGCGACGGCCGGTCGCGGACGCTGCTCGGCCGGGCGCGGGGCACCGCCCGGGCGCGGACCGGAGGCCACTGGGCCCCCGGGCACCGTTGACGTGAGCGGGAGCGGAATCCTACGGTCATGCATAGGATTGTTGTGAGCGTCAGGACAGGAGCACACGATGCACGCGCTGAACGCGGAACAGGCCACCAAGACGGCCGACGCACTGACCTACAGCACGGGATTCGGCAACGAACACAGCACCGAGGCCGTCCCGGGCGCACTCCCCGACGGGCGCAACTCGCCGCAGCGGGCGCCGCTCGGTCTCTACGCGGAGCAGCTGAGCGGCAGTGCCTTCACCGAGCCCCGGGCGCACAACCGGCGCTCGTGGCTGTACCGGATCCGTCCCTCGGCCGCCCATCCGCCGTTCGTCCGGATCGACAACGGCGCCGTGCGCAGCGCGCCCTTCACCGAGACCGTGCCGGACCCGAACCGGCTGCGCTGGAACCCGCTGCCGGAGCCGGCCGCCGGTACGGACTGGCTGGCGGGCCTGTGGACGCTCGGCGGCAACGGCGACGCGGCCCAGCGCGCCGGCATGGCCGTGCACCTCTACCACGCGAACGCGCCGATGGAGCGGGTCTTCAGCGACGCCGACGGCGAGCTGCTGATCGTCCCCGAGCGCGGCGGGCTGCTGCTCCGCACCGAGCTGGGCCTGCTCGCGGTCCGGCCCGGCGAGGTCGCGCTGGTCCCGCGCGGGGTCCGCTTCCGCGTCGAGCTCCTCGACGCCACCGCCCGCGGCTACGTCTGCGAGAACTACGGCGCCCCGTTCCAGCTCCCCGACCTCGGCCCGATCGGGGCCAACGGTCTGGCCAATGCCCGTGACTTCCGGGCCCCGGTCGCCGCGTACGAGGACGTCGAGGGCCCGGTGGAGGTGGTCAACAAGTACTGCGGCAACCTCTGGTCCGCGACCTACGGCCACTCGCCGCTGGACGTCGTCGCCTGGCACGGCAACCACACCCCGTACGTCTACGACCTGCACCGGTTCAACGTCATCGGGACGATCTCCTACGACCACCCGGACCCGTCGATCTTCACGGTGCTGACGTCGCCGTCCGACACGCCCGGCCTCGCGGGCGTCGACTTCGTCGTCTTCGCCCCGCGCTGGCTGGTCGGCGAGGACACCTTCCGGCCGCCGTACTTCCACCGCAACGTGATGAGCGAGTACATGGGCCTGATCGAGGGCGCCTACGACGCCAAGGCGGAGGGCTTCGTGCCGGGCGGCGGCTCGCTGCACAACATGATGTCGGCGCACGGCCCGGACCGGGAGACCTTCGACAGGGCGAGCGCCGCCGAGCTGAAGCCGCAGAAGATCGACGACGGTCTTGCCTTCATGTTCGAGACCCGCTGGCCGGTCACCGCCACCGCCCAGGCGGCCGGGGCCGACCACCTGCAGCAGGGCTACGACGACGTGTGGCAGGGTCTGGAGCGCCACTTCCGGCCGTAAGGTCCGGACACCGACGTCGTCGTACGGAGTACGGAGAGAGCCGTGACCGCCTTCGCCCCCGACTCGCTGGTCCTGAACCGGAAGCTGCCGCTCTGGTACCAGGTCTCGCAGTCGCTGCGCGCCTCCATACTGGGCCGCACCCCCGACGCCTCGCTGCGGCTGCCCACCGAGGAGCAGCTCGCCGCGCACTACGGCGTGAGTGTGCTGACCATGCGCCAGGCCCTCAAGGAGCTGGAGGAGGAGGGCCTGATCAGCAGGCACCGGCGGCGCGGCACCTTCATCGAACCGGGCGCCCGGCGCTCCACCCCGCGCCGGCTGCTCGGTTCGATCGACGCGATCGTGGCCCAGCAGTCCGGCGAGCGGACCACGGTCCTCGGCCACGGCACCGAGCCGGTGCCCGGCGAGCTCGCCGAGTACTTCCCGCAGTCCGGCGAGGTCGCCGTGTTCCGGCGGCTGCGCGCCGACGGCGAGAGCGGCGAGCCCACCAACTGGGCGGAGAACGCGGTGCTCCCGGAGATCGCCGCCGGCATCGATCCGGCCGATCTGGAGCGCTGGCCGATGACGAAGGTGCTCCGCGACGCCGTCGGGGTGAAGATCAGCCGGATCACCGACACCGTCGAGGCCCGGCTCGCCGACCCCGAGACCGCCCAGCTGCTCCAGGTCCCGCTGCTCTCGCCGATCCTGCACTACACGGGCGTGACCTACGACGACGAGGGCCGGGTCGTCGACGTGGCCCGGATCCGCTACCGCGGCGACCGCTTCTCGTTCACGGTGACGGTCGAAGCGCAGTGAGGGCCGGAGCGCGCTGGGGGTCGAAGACGGGGTGGAGGCCCACCGAGGGGCGTCGTTAGCATGCGGGGCGTGACGGAGGACCAGCCGCTGACCGACGCGCCCCTGCTCGACGACCTCATGCCGTGGTCCGTGGCCCCGCTGCGGCTCGGCCGCACCTGGATCGTCGCCCCGGATCCGCGTACCCTGCGGGCCCGCTGGGACCGTCTCGCCGCGGCGCGGGGCGCGGAGCGGGAGGCGCTGTTCCGGCCCAGCCGGGCGCGCACCCCGGCGAGTTCGGTGGCCGCGCTGCCCGGGCAGCGGACCGGCACGGCACGGCTCGCCCGGGAGCCCGGCCCCTGCCCGGAGCCCGTACGCCTCGCGCACGGGCCGTTCGACGAGCAGTGGCTGCTGCCCGACCACCGCCTGATCGACGCCGCGCGGCCCGAGCTGTGGCGGGTCGCCGACGCGCACCAGCTCTTCGCCGTGGAGCAGGGGTACGTGCCCGGCGCGGCGGGTCCCGCGCTCCTGGTGACGGCCGCGCTGCCCGACGGCCGCTCCCCCGCGGGCCGCCCCGGCCGGATCCGCCCGCTGTTCCGCCGGCCCGGCGGCCTGGAGCCGAATGTGGCGCCCGGCCTGCTGCCGCTGCTCGGCGAGCGGTACGGGCACGGGGTCGTCGCCGCGGAGCTCGCGGCCTGGGCGGTCGCGGCGGGCGTCGCGTCCCCCGGCGGGTGCCGGGTGCCGTTGCCGGCGGACCCGGAGGTGTGGGCGGCGGGCGTGGCGCTCGGCCGCTCGCTCGTCGACGTGCAGTTGCGCGGGGCCCGTGGCGGGGACAGGCCACGGCTGCCGGGCGGGCGCCGGCCGTACGTACGGGCGGCGGTCCCGGCCCGGCCGACGACGCTCGCGTACGACCCGGCGGAGGAGGTGCTGGTCATCGGCGACGGGTCGGCCGAGGGGCGGATCTCGCCGGTGCCGGCCGGGGCGTGGGAGTTCGAGGTCGGCGGGGTGCGGATGGTCGAGCAGTGGTTCGCGCACCGGACCGCGCCCGCCGAGCCGGGCAGCCTGGAGGCGATCGGGCCGGCGGCCTGGCCGCAGGAGTGGACCTCGGAGCTGCTCGAACTCATCACGGTGCTCGCCCTGCTCGCGGAGCGCGAGCCGGAGCGCGCGGCGCTCACGGCGCAGGCGGCGGCGGACGGGGTGGGCCGGGGCGCGCTGCGGGCGGCCGGGGTGCTGCCCGTACCGGACGGGGCCCGTCGGCCCGCGTCCGTCCTCGACCATCAGGAGGAGGGCCCGGAGGGGCAGTTCATGCTGCTCTGAGCACCGTGGTCCGCTAGTCGCGCGGCTCGAAGGAGTCGAGGAGCCGGGCGATGGTCTGCTCGAAGATCTCGTCGGCGTCGATGGAGCCGGGGGACGCGGCGAGCAGGCCGGCGAGGTGCGGGTAGGCGCCGGTCATCACCTGCTGCATGAGGTACGCGCCGCGCACCGCCTGCTCCTCCTCCTCGCTCCAGGGCAGTCCGCGGGCGCGCTCCGCGATGGCCTGCTCGTTGCGGACGGTGGCCATGACGGTGCCGTTGACGAGGGCGATGAGCTGCATCTTCAGGCCGGGCGCCACGTCGAGCGGCACCAGGCAGCTCAGGCACCACTCCAGATAGCGCAGGGCGTTCGGGCTGAAGCCGTAGGCGGTGGTCATGACCCGGGTGAGCCAGGGGTGCCGGTACATGATCGCGCGGGTCTGCCGGGCGAGTCCGGTCATGTCGGCGCGCCAGTCGCCGCTGGGCTCGCCGAGCTCGTACTCGCCGCTGACCGCGTCGACCATCAGCTCGTACAGGTCCTCCTTGCGCGGCACGTAGTTGTAGAGCGACATGGTGCCGCAGCCGAGGTCGGCGGCGATGCGGCGCATGGAGACGGCGTCGATGCCCTCGGCGTCGGCGATGCGGACGGCCGCGGCCACGATGTCGGCCCGGCTGTAGGCCGGTTTCGGTCCGCGGCCGGTGCGCTCGGGCCGCGCCCAGATCACTTCGGGTTCGGCCGCTCGGCCCGCCATCGCTCATCACCTCTGTCGCCCCTTCGGCGCCCATCGTAATGACGGCACTGGTTACGTACACCGTACGTAGTGCGCTATGGTCACGCCATGACTACTACGTACGCTGTACTTAGTGAGGGTCTGCGGAAGCGGTACGGGGACGTCCACGCCCTGCGCGGGCTCGACCTCGCCGTGCCCGAGGGCACGGTCTGCGGTGTGCTCGGACCCAACGGGGCGGGCAAGACCACCGCCGTGCGGGTGCTCACCACGCTCGTGTCGCCCGACTCCGGGAGCGCCCGGGTGGCGGGGTGCGACGTGGTGCGCGACCCGGCCGGTGTGCGCGAGCGGATCGCGGTCACCGGGCAGTACGCCTCCGTCGACGGCGACCTGACCGGCGCCGAGAACCTGCGGCTCTTCGCCCGGCTCCTGCGCGCCCCGCGCTCGCGCGCCGACGAGTTGCTCGAACGCTTCGGGCTCACCGAGGCCGCGAACCGTCCGGCCCGCACCTACTCGGGCGGCATGCGCCGCCGGCTCGACCTGGCCGCGAGCCTGATCGTCCGGCCGCGGGTGCTCTTCCTCGACGAGCCCACCACCGGTCTCGACCCGCGCAGCCGGAACGAGATCTGGGACGCCGTACGGGGGTTGGCGGGCCAGGGCACGACCGTGCTGCTCACCACGCAGTACCTGGAGGAGGCCGACCGGCTCGCCGACGACATCGTCGTGATCGACGAGGGCCGGGCCGCGCACCGGGGCACCCCGGCCGAACTCAAGGCGCTGATCGGCCACTACGCCGAGGTCGTCGTCGCCGACCCGGCCCAGCTGGAGGCCGCGGCCGCGGTGCTCGACCGGCTCACCGGCTCCGCCCCGGCCCTCGACGCCGAGGCCCGCACGGTCGGCGCGGTCACCACCGACAGCACGCTCACCCTGCCGCGGATCGTGCGCGAGGCCGACGCGGCCGGCGTGCACCTGATCGACGCCTCGCTGCGGCCGCCCACGCTCGACGAGGTGTTCCTGCGCCTCACCGGCCGCGCCTCCGCCCACGAAGAGCAGAAGGAGGTCGCCGCATGAGCGCCCTCGTCCACGACGGCACCGCGATCCTCGGCCGGCACCTCCAGCGGATCCGGCACGCCCCGGCGCTGCCGCTCATGACGCAGACGATGCCGATCGTCTTCCTGCTCTTCTTCGGTTACGTCTTCGGCTCGGCGCTCGCCATGCCGGGCGCCGACTACCGGGCCTACCTGGTGCCGGGAATGCTGGTGGCGACGGCCGCGAACGGCATGATGACCGGCATGTTCCAGGCCGCCCAGGACACCCACCGGGGCGTGACGGACCGGCTGCGCGCGATGCCGGTGAGCCGGGCCGCGGTGCCGCTCGGGCAGTCGCTCGCCGACCTGGTCACCAGCGCGGTCGGGATGGTGCCGCTGGTCCTGGTCGGGCTCGCGATGGGCTGGCGGATCGAGGGCACGGCCCCGCAGGCGCTCGGCGCCTTCGGGCTGCTGCTGCTCTTCCGCTGCGCGATGACGTGGGTGGGGATCCTGCTCGGGCTCGCCTCGCGCAGCGAGGAGGCGGCGAGCCAGCTGGGCAGCGCCGTCTTCATGCTGCCGCTGATCTCCAACGCGTACATCCCGACCGGCGGAATGCCGGCCTGGCTGCGCACCGTCGCGGAGTGGAACCCGATCTCGGCGGTGACGACGGCCGTACGGGAGCTGTTCGGGAACGCGGAGGTGCCGGCGGACGCGGCCTGGCCGGTGGCGCATCCGGTGGCCGGGGCACTGCTGTGGTCGCTCGCCCTGATCGCGCTCTGCGCGCCGGCGGCGGTCAGGCGCTACGCCCGCACCTGAGGCCGTGGCCGAAAACGGACCACGGGCCGGGAAACCGACAGGAAGAAGCGCCGGACGGGCGGGGACACGTCCGGCGTGTGGTCAGGAGCGGGCCGCGGGCCGAGCGGGTGTGGGCGGGAGCGGTGCGCGTCGGGGGTGCGCCGGTGCCCGGCCCGGACGGCCCGTCAGCCGTGGCTGCCGAAGAGCGAGCGACGCAGTCGGCGCAGCGGCGCGAAGAGCGAGACCCGTGCGCTGCGGCTGCGGTGACCGTGCACCGACACCTCGCGCGGACGCGACGTCAGCTCCCGCATCAGCAGCGTCGCCTCGGCCGCCTCGCGCTGCGGTATGGCGGGGCCGCCGAGCACCGCGAGATGGCGGTCGAGGCGCGAACTCGTCGCGCTGCTCCCGCAGGTGATGGCAGGCACACGCGGCCTGCTGCGCATTGCTATCTGTTCCATGTCACTCCCCACCCAAACAAGGGCACCCGGCCCGGGCAGGTTAACCCTATCGCTCCACTACGACACCCGTGTATTCCGGCCGCAGGATTCACCGTCCAGTGAAGGGGGTTGACGATCACTGTCCGAATCCATGTGGTTCCAGGGAGAGTTGGACAGGGATCGCACACCTGTCGAACCGTCACGAACCATCCTGCACGCACCTCCCCCACCTGCGCGCACCCGGCCGGGTGTGATCTCCGCCACCAAAACCGGCGGGCCTCGGCTACCGTGGAGTGATGACGCTCATCGCGGGTCGTTACCGGCTGCTCGACGTGCTCGGCGAAGGCGGCATGGGCACCGTCTGGCGCGCCCGTGACGAGGTCCTGGGGCGGGAGGTGGCGGTCAAGGAGGTCCGTGCCCCGGCCGGCCTGCCCACCGAGGACCGCGAGCGACTGTACGCGCGCCTGGAGCGCGAGGCCCGGTCCGCCGCCCGGATCACCGACCGCAATGTCGTCACCGTCTACGACGTGGCGATCGACGACGACCGCCCCTGGATCGTGATGGAGCTGGTCCGCGGGCTCACCCTGGCCGAGACCCTGGAGGCCGAGGGCCCGCTGCCGCCCGCTCGGGCCGCGCAGGTGGGCGTCGGGGTGCTCGCCGCGCTGCGCGCCGCGCACGCGGCCGGGGTGCTGCACCGGGACGTCAAACCGGCCAACGTGCTGCTGGCCAACGACGGCCGGGTGGTGCTCACCGACTTCGGCATCGCGGCCGTGGCGGGCACCTCGCCGCTCACCATGACCGGCGAGCTGATCGGCTCGCCCGAGTACCTCGCGCCGGAGCGCGCCCTGGGGCGCACGCCGGGGCCCGCGGCCGATCTGTGGTCGCTCGGCGTGCTCCTCTACACCGCCGTGGAGGGCGTGTCGCCGTTCCGCCGCGAGACCGCGCTCGACACCCTGCGGATGGTGGTGGACGAGGAGCCGGCCCCGCCCGTGCACGCGGGGCCGCTTGCGCCGGTCATCGAGGGGCTGTTGCGCAAGGACCCGGAGCAACGGCTCCCGGCGGAGGCGGCCGAGGAGCAGCTGCGGCTGGTCGCGGCCGGCGGCACGCCCCGTACGGAGGCGACGCGGGTGCTGCCGACGCCGCCACCGGTGCCGTATCCGGCCTTCGCCGGGGAGGGCGCGGGCGGCGGCGGTACGGGTGGGCCGACGCCGGTGGGTACGACGGCGCCGCTGCCCGGACCGGAGCCGGAGCGCCGCCACCGGGCGGCGTGGGTCGCCGCCGTCGTGGCGCTGCTGCTCGTGGCGGGTGGGCTGACCTACGCGGTGCTGCGCGACACCGGGAAGGACGAGACGCCGCCGGTGCCGCCGGTGACGACGAGCGCGCCCACGACCGCGCCGACGACGCCCGCGCCGACCACGGCGAGCACGAGCGCCTCGCCGAGCGCGACGACGACTCCCCCGGTGAACGCGCTCGTGTCGGTCCGGGCGGTGCGCGACACGTACGTCGGGAGCTGTCCGCCTCCGGAGGGCACGGGGCCGGAGTTCACGGCGACGTTCACGGTGGACCGGACGCCTGCGACGGTCTCGTACCGCTGGACGACGGAGAGCGGGCAGGCGCAGGACACGGTCTGGCGGACGCTGGAGTTCCCGGCGGGCGGTGACACCGAGCAGCAGGTGACGCGCGAGCAGTCGGCGTACGGGCCGGGGGCGACGGTGCACGACCGGATCCGGGTGGAGGTGCGGGAGCCGGTGGCGCGGCAGTCGGACTGGGTGGTGTTCTCGCTGGCCTGCGCGAGCGAGAGCGGCACGGTCACGCCGTCGTCCCCGCCGCCGACGACACCGCCGACGACGGGGACGGCCGCGGGGACTTCCGGGGCGCCCGGGACCGCGTCCCCGGCCGGTGGCGCCCCGGCCGCCGTTACGCAGCCCCGCTGAAGGTGGGCAGGTAACCGCTGGCCTGTCCGGTGGCGGTCGGGTGGTACGACTCGCCGATGTTGAGCCAGTTGACGCTGTGCAGCCACGACGAGCTGGAGCAGATCTCGTGGCCGGTGAAGGCGGGGACCGCGCTGGCGAAGGTGTAGCCGAAGTTGGCGGCGCGCTTGGCGGTGGCCGCGTTGAGGTAGTCGGAGGCGTCGTTGATGGCGGCGCGCTCGGTCTCGCTCAGACCTGCGACGCAGGTGCCGTTGAGCTGGTAGAAGCGCGGGTAGCCGAGGACGACGACGTGGGCGTTGGGGGCCTTGGAGCGGATCGCCGAGTAGACCGAGTCGAGCTTGCCGGGGAGCGTGCTGTCGACGTACGCCTTGGCCTGATTGATGCGGTTGATACAGGTCGCCTCGGACTGGAGCACACAGGTCGTCATGACGTCCGAGAAGCCGGCGTCGTTGCCGCCGATGGTGATCGAGACCAGGTCGGTGGCGGTGGAGAGCGGACCGAGCTGATTGGCCGTGACGTCACCGGTCTTGGCGCCCGAGCAGGCGGTGAAGGCGAACGAGGAGGGCGCGTTGGCGTTCTTCCAGAGAACCGGGTACGCCTTGGTCGAGCGCTTGCAGTCGCCGCTCGCGCTGTCGTAGCTGCCGGCTCCGACGCCGGAGGAGTACGAGTCGCCGAGTGCCACGTAGTCGAGGGCGGCGGAGGAGGCGGCCTGGGCGGCCCCGGCCCCGGTGAGGGCGAGGACGGTGCCGAGGAGGAGCGAGGACGAAAAGGCCGTAAAGCGGGACAGTTTCATGGAACCTCCCTGTAGCAGGATCTCTGCGTTACCAGTTGGTAGCAGCGGATCCGGCGCGCCGGAAGTGTCCATGTCAAAACTCGATTGGCCAGACATCGCCAGTCGTTCTGAAACCGGCGAGAACAAGCCAGTTGGGCCGATCCTGAACGGGGATCAAATCCCGGTGCGCGAACGGCTTCCAAGGCGGATCATGGCGCCATGGCCACTCCGCCCGAAGGCGCCCTCCCCGTCCGGCTCCGGCTCAGCGGCGACGACTCGCTCTCCGACGCCGTCGACGCCCTCTTCCTCGGCCGCTTCGCCACCGGCGAGCAGCCGCACGCGCACAGCACCTCCCTGGACCGGGTGAAGCCGGACGCGACCCTGCTGCCCGCGGGCGCCAGGGTGTTGCGGGCGGTGCGGGAGGACGACCGCAGCGCCCTGCTCGCCGAGGGCGAGGGATGGACCGTGCTCGTCTCCCGCTGGAACCGGGGCGCCGACGTCACCGTCACCGCGACCGACCCCGAGCTCGCCGAACGCGTCCTCAAGGAGGCCGTCGACGGCGCCCGCGACGAGCCGGAACCCCAGCCGGACAACGTGACCATGGGCTTCTGGTACGTGTCGCCCCGGCGCGGCCCGCACCGCACCACCCGCCGGATCGGCGCCGGCGCCTGGGAAGAGATCCGGCCCAACTACACGGCACCGGTGGCGCAGGCGATGGACCGGCTGATGGCCGTCACCCCGGAGGACATCACCGGCCGGCTGCTGCTCCTGCACGGCCCGCCCGGCACCGGCAAGACCTCCGCCCTGCGCACGCTCGCCCGCTCCTGGCGCGACTGGTGCCAGGTCGACTGCGTCCTCGACCCCGAGCGCCTCTTCGGCGACGTCGGCTATCTCATGGACATCGCGATCGGCGAGGACGAGGGCACGGAGAAGGGCCGTTGGCGGCTGCTCCTCCTGGAGGACTGCGACGAGCTGATCCGGGGCGAAGCCAAGCACTCGGCCGGCCAGGCCCTGTCCCGGCTGCTCAATCTGACGGACGGTCTGCTCGGCCAGGGCCGCAACGTCCTCGTCGCCGTCACCACCAACGAGGACCTGGAGCGCCTCCACCCGGCCGTGGTGCGCCCCGGCCGCTGCCTGGCCCGCGTCGAGGTGGGCCCGCTCAGCCGCCCGGAGGCGGTGGCGTGGCTCGGCCGCGAGGAGGGCGTGGGGCGGGACGGGGCGACGCTGGCGGAGCTGTTCGCGCTGCGGCGCGGGACGCCGGCGGCGGAGCTGCCCGACCAGCGTGCGCCGCGCCCCGGGCTGTACCTGTAACGCCCCCGGCGGCCGGGGGCGTCAGGCGTCAGGCCTCGTACAGCGCCCGCAGCGCGTCCCGGACCGCCGACTCGGCCTCCTCCCTGCTCAGGCCGAGCCGGTGGGCCTCCGTCGCATAGCCCGCGGCGGCGGTCGCGGCGAGGCGGGAGGCCGCGTCGGAGGCGGCGGCGACGAAGGTGCCGTTGCGGCCGCGGGTCTCGATCACGCCGTCGGCCTCAAGCGCCTTGTACGCCTTGGCGACCGTGTTCGCAGCGAGCCCCAGGTCCTCCGCGAGGCCCCGCACCGTCGGGAGCTTGAAGCCGACGGGCAGCTCCCCTGAGCGGGCGCGGTCCGAGATCTGGGCGCGCAGTTGTTCGTACGGAGCGGTGGTGGAACGGTTGTCCACGCTGATTCGAAGCGGCACCCTCCGATTCTGCACCCGTCCCGCGGGAAAATGGGAGGCGCCCGGCCCCGACCGCCCCTTAGCGTGCGGCACCATGACTGTGATCGTCCGCGATGTACGGACCGGGGTCGCCGAGGACGCCGACGGCTACGCCCGGGTTCGACGCGCCGCTCTCCCCTACATGCTCGCCACCGGCCGCCAGACGGCCCATGACTGGGCGCACGCCCACCCCGACGCGCACGGCCGACCGCTGGTCGCCGAGATCGGCGGGGAGATCGTCGGCACCGCCGAGGTGTCGCTCGCCCACGAGTCGCCCGAGCCGGGCGTCGGCTCCGTCAACGTCTTCGTCCACCCGGACCACACCGGCCGGGGCGCCGGAACGCTGCTGCTGCGCGCCGCCGAGGAGCACCTGGCCGAGGCCGGGGCGACCACGCTCTACAGCTGGGTCCTCGACGAGCCCGCGAACCGCGCCTTCGCCGAGCGGCGCGGCTACACCGGTAGCCGCTCAGCCTACTTCCTGCGGCTCGACCTGGCCACGGCCGAGCTGCCGCCGCGCCAGGAGGCCCCGGCCGGCGTCGAGCTGCGCACGGCCGCCGACTTCGCCGCCGACCCGCGCCCGCTGTTCGAGCTCGACGCGCTCACCACGGCCGACGAGCCGGGCGACGTGGCGACCGAACTCGGCGACTACGAGCACTGGCTGGCCACCACCTGGGAGCACCCGATGCTCGACCGCGAGCTGTCGACGGTCGCGGTGGTGGACGGGCGGCCGGTCGCCTTCACCGCGGCCCGCACGGACGGCCTCGGCCGCTATGGCTCCGGCATGACGGGCACCGCGCCCGGTTTCCGGGGCCGGGGGCTCGCCAAGCTGGTGAAGAACGATTCGCTGCACCGGGCCCGGGCGGCCGGCTGCACGGAGGCGTTCACCGGCAACGACACCGGGAACGACCCGATGCTGGCCGTCAACCGGTGGTTCGGCTACGAGATCTGCGCGAGAGAGGTGCGGCATGTCCGCGAACTCGGCTGAGCCGTCCATGACCATCAGGCTCGTCAAGGCGGGCCGTACGAAGATCCGCTACCCGGCCGAGCTGCTCGCCGACGACGGCGCCCGGCTGACCGTCCGCGCGCCCTGGGCGGCCGACGGGGTACGGGACTTCGGCTTCGTGCGCTTCGAGCCGGGCGACGTCTTCACCGAGCACTACTGGCGCGACCGGTGGTACGCGGTCAAGGAGGTCCGCTCCGGCGACGGCACGCTCAAGGGCTGGTACTGCGACGTGACCCGGCCCGCCGCCGTGGCCGCCGACGGCTCCGAGGTGGTCGTCGAGGACCTGGACCTGGACCTGTGGGTGTCGGCGGACGGCAGCGAGGTGCTGCGGCTCGACGAGGACGAGTTCGCGGCGAGCGGCCTGGCCGCCTCCGACCCGGAGTCGGCCGGCCACGCCGTACGCGCCCTCGACGAGCTGGCGGCCCTGGGCCGGGACGGACTCGTGACCCTGCTGGGCTAGGACTCCAGCACCACGTCCTGGCTCTGCTGGGCGCGGAAGTCCGGCATCGGCAGTCCGAGCGGGCCGGTCGGGTCCAGCTGCATCAGGCTGGCCTCGACGCGCGCCTCGCCCGGGAGGTAGCCGGGCTCCTTCACCACGGCGCTGTTGGTCCAGGTGTGCACCTGGCCGTCGCAGACGGCCTGGGTGCCGCCGATGCCGGTGGAGCGGTCGCCCTGGACGAGCGTGGAGGCGACGAAGACGGGGCCCGCGCCGTCGTCATCGCACCGGTACGAGCCGGAGAGGGTGACCGTGCCGTCCGCCGCGATCGTCCCCTGCGGGTCGACGGCGAGGCCGTCGGCGGGCCCGGCGTGGGCGGTCGTGGCGGTGAGGGCGAGCAGGGCGCCGGCGGCTGCGGCGGTGACGGCGAGACGTACACGCATGACTGGACGGGTTCCCTTCGGGTGGGCGCGGATCGCGCGGGGAGTGCGCGGGATTCGCGCCCGCAAGGGATACCGGATCAGGCCAGCCGATGTCCGAAACTCACCCCATCGACGGCGAGTTGAGCACTTTACGGTAATGAATACGGTCGTACGGGCCGTCCTGGCGGCGCTCGGTGACCTCATAGCCGTACCGCTCGTACAGCTTCTGGTTCTCCCACATCATCGCGTTGGTGAACAACCGCACCTCCGCCAGGCCGAGCTCCCGCGCCCGCTGCTCGACCCAGTCCATCAGGATCCGGCCGAGCCCGGTGCCCTGGGCGTCGGGGTGGACGGCGATGGTGTCGAGGTACAGATGGCCGGGCTTGGGCACCACGAAGACCAGACCGACCACCGGCTCGCCCACGACGAAGATCCGCCCGGCCGCCACGTTTGCCGCGTGGTCCTCCTCCATGGGGGCCGGCACGAGGCCGATCCGCTCGATGTAGTGGTGGAAGGCAGCGTCGACGACGGCTTTCACGGCGGACACGTCGGCGGCGACGGCGGGGCGGGGCAGGGCGTTCGTCATGTCGACACGGTACGACGGGCCGAGTCTGTGGTGTCGCTTAGCGGCTCCTTAACGCGACCCTAAGGATCGACGGTTGGGGGCTTCGAGGGCCGAATCGACGTATGGCGAGGGCTAGTTTCCTCGGCGACCCCGCTCTCGTGAAGGAGTTGTCCTCCCATGCCCCCACGCCGTACCGCCGCCGTCCTCACCACCGCCCTGACGCTGGCCGGGCTCGCCGCCGCGCCGGCGTTCGCGCACGGTTCGATGACCGATCCGGTGAGCCGGGTCGCGGCCTGTTACGCGGAGGGGCCGGAGAGTCCGAAGTCGGCGGCGTGCAGGGCGGCGGTGAGTGCGGGCGGAACGCAGGCGCTGTACGACTGGAACGGGGTGAACATCGCGAACGCGGCCGGGCGGCACCGGGAGCTGATCCCGGACGGGAAGCTGTGCAGCGCCGGGAACGACAAGTACCGCGGCCTCGACCTGGCGCGGGCGGACTGGCCGGCGACGCGGCTGGCTTCCGGGGCGCACACGTTCCGGTACAAGGGGACGGCGCCGCACAAGGGGTCGTTCGAGCTGTACGTGACGAAGGACGGGTACGACCCGTCGAAGCCGCTGAGGTGGTCGGATCTGGAGGCGGAGCCGTTCGCGACGGTGACCGATCCGCGGATGGAGAACGGCGACTACGTGTTCACGGGGACGGTGCCGAAGAAGTCGGGGCGGCACCTGATCTACTCGATCTGGCAGCGGTCGGACTCCCCGGAGGCGTTCTACACCTGCTCGGACGTGGTGTTCGGCCAGGACAGCGGCTCGGTCCCGGCGCCGAGCGCCCCTACGAACGCGCCCTCGCACTCGCACTCGCCCACGGGCACAGACACGGGCACGCACACGGGCACGGGCACGCAAGCGCCCGCCGCTCCGAGCAGCGCTTCCGCGCTGCCCGCGCCCGCACCGGCTCCCGACGGCTCCGGCGAGGAGCTGGCCGAGACCGGGGGCGACGCCGCCGCGCCGTATCTGGCGGTGGGCGGCGCCGCCGTCCTCGCGGTCGGCGCGGCCGTGCTCTTCCTCACGGCGCGCCGCCGCCAGGGTTAGTCGGCGTCACTCGAAGACCGACGCGCAGGTGGTCGCCGTCGCGTGGGCCGGGTCGAGGGCGTTGTCGACCTCGTGGAAGACGATCCGGTCCACCGTGCCGATCGCCACGTGCTCGGACAGGTCGAGCGCGCACCGGTCCTGGAGCAGCACGTTGGTGACGTTCGGACCGGTCAGCCAGCCCGACTGGTAGGGCGTGACGACCTCGTCGTACTTCGTGGCGATCACCGTGTACCGCACGCCGGGCACGGTGTCGCCGCCCTCGTTGAGCTTGGTCATGAACGGGGAGCCGGCCATCTGGTCGGTGAGCCCGGGGGTGGCGGAGGTGAGCAGGTCCTCGGCGCCGGGGAAGTACGGAAGCAGCTTGGTCAGGCCGCTGAGCGTGGTGCCGTGGTTGTCGGGCGCGATGCCGACGAGCGCGTTGACCTTCGCCGCTCCGCCGAGGAACTTCAGGTAGTAGCGGGGCATCATGCCGCCCTGCGAGTGGCCGACGAGGTCGGCCTCGGGGGCGCCGGTGGCGGCGAGGACCTGGTCGACGTACGCGGAGAGCTGTTCGGCGGACTTGTCGATCGGGCCGAGCCCGTGGAAGAACGGCACGTTCGGCAGCTGGCCGTAGTCGAGGGAGAAGACGCAGTAGCCGCGCTCGACGAGGTAGGGCGCGAGGCCCAGCCAGTTGTCGATCGAGTTGCCCAGGGTGCCGTGGACGAGCACGACCGGGCGGGGGTGGGCGGCGGACGGCTTGCAGGAGAAGTCGTTCCAGCCGCGGCTGGGGGCGGTGTCGGCCTGGGCGGCGGCGGTGGGGGCGAGGGTGGCGGCGGCGGTCAGCGCGAGCACGGACAGCGCTCTGACGATGTGCTTCCAGGGCAGCATCGGGCGATCTCCTTGCGGCTCAAGGGAATGAGGGGGTGCTACGCCCTGCGGTCCGGACCACAAGTGGGGATGCGCTTCAGCCAAGTTACGTACGGGTAGCGTCGACTGGGAAGTTACGCGTCGGTAAAAAGTCGCCGTGTCGTCGTGTCCGTCGCGTACGGTGTCACGCCGCCAGCGAGCCCGGCAGCACCGCCTTCGGGCCGAACCGCGCCCTGGCCCGGTCCGCGACCGCCTCAAGGCGGCGGGCCTTGTCGTCGACCGGGTCGAAGGTCAGCTGGTGGGCGGCGTGTTCGGCGGCGGTGAGCCCCTCGGCGCGCAGGGCGAGGCCGCGGACGCGGGCGCGCTGGAGACCGAAGGAGTCGTGGATCGCGTAGGCGAGGGCGGTGAGTTCGCGGGAGTGGGCGGTCGGTTCGCGCAGGGCGCGGGTGCGGCTGGAGGTGGTGCGGTCCGCGTAGCGGACGGTCACCGTGAGGGAGCGGCACACCTGGTGTTCGGTCCGCATCCGGGCACCCAGTTCGGCGGTGAGCGAGAGCAGCGCCCTGCGGTGGGCGACGGTGGACAACTCGTCGTACGGGAAGGAGCGTTCGGCGGCCAGGGAGCGGGAGACCTCGCCGGGGACGACCTGGGTGCGGTCGATGCCGCGGGCCCGTTCCCAGAGCTCGCGGCCGGCCTTGGCGCCGACAAGGCGCTGCAGCACGGCGAGCGGCGCGTCCGCGACCCGGCCGACGGAGTCGAGGCCGTAGCCGCAGAGGGTGCGGGCGGTGGCGCGGCCGACGCCGTCGAGCGCGACGACCGGCCGGTCCCGCAGGAAGTCCGCCGGGTCGTCGACGACCAGGGTGGTGCCGGGGCGGGCCTCGCGGGCGGCCATCCGGGCCAGCATCGGGTTGGGCCCGGCGCCGATGACGCAGTCGACGCCGTACAGGGCGAGCGCCCTGACCCGGATCACCGAGCCGAGTTCGGCCGGGCTCCAGCCGAAGTAGCGCAGCGCGCCGCGCACGTCGGCGAGCGCCTCGGCGGGCGGGGCGGCCTCGACGACCGGGGTGAACTCGCCGAGCAGGTCGAGCAGTCGCGGGAGCAGCACCTCTCCCACGGGTTCGAGCCGGAACCGTACGCAGAGGATCATCCCGCGCTCCCCGGACTGCTGTGCCAGAGCTTCCGCGCCGGTGTCGCGGCGCCCTCCCCGGCCGGCTGGAGGTCGGCCCAGGGGTTCATCACGTAGCCGGTGGGCATCGTGATCCGGCGCCCGCCGTCACCGTCCCCGGCAGGGGTGTCCGGCGAGGTGTCCGGCACGGGCTCTTCGGAGAGCCGTTCCGCGACCGCCGCCAGACCGCCGCTCTCCCGCAGTTCGGCCAGCTCGGCGAGGTTCCAGGCGGCGGAGCCGACCACGCTGAGGCTGCGCGGGCCGCGCCGCTGCACCACGCCCCGGACGAGCAGCAGCCAGGAGTGGAAGACGGTGTGGGCGCAGCGCTCGTGGGAGTCGTCGAAGAAGGCGAGGTCGACGAGGCCGGTGCCGTCGTCGAGGGTGGTGAAGATGACCCGCTTGCCGGAGCGGATGGGCGGGGTCTGGGTGGCCGCCTTGGCGCCGGCGACCAGGACGGTCTGGCCGTGCCGGGCGGAGCGCAGCCGCTCGGCGGAGACGACGCCGAGTTCGCGCAGGAAGGCCCGGTGGTCGCCCATGAGGTGGCGGGAGGCGTCCATGCCGAGGATGCCGAGTTCGGCGCTGAGCCGTTCGGTCTCGTCGAGGTCGGGCAGGCCGACGGGGGCGGTCCTGCGGCCCTGGGCGAGCGGGAGCTGGCCGCCGTAGGAGGCGGCGCCGCGCTGGACGCGGTGGAGTTCGGTCAGGTGCAGGAGCAGGTCGCGGCGGTTGGCGCCGAAGGCGTCGAGCGCGCCGACCTGGGCGAGGCGTTCGGCGACGGGTTTGCGCGGGCGGGCCCGCTCCCAGAAGTCGAGCAGGGAGGCGTAGGGCTGTCCGGCCTCGATCCGGGCGCTCTCGGCCTCGCTGATGCCGTGGACGTCGGCGAGACCGAGCCGGAGGCCCCAGGTCTCCGAGCCGCCATCGGACACCAGTTCGATACGGTGGGCGACCGCCGACCGGTTCACGTCGAGCGGCAGCACGGGCACCCCGCGCCGCCGGGCGTCCGCGAGCAGCAGCCGCTTCGGGTACATGCCGGGGTCGTGGGTGAGCAGCCCGGCGTAGAAGGCGGCCGGGTGGTGCGCCTTGAGCCAGGCCGACTGGTAGGTCGGCACGGCGAAGGCCACCGCGTGCGCCTTGCAGAAGCCGTACGAGCCGAACGCCTCGACGATCTCCCAGGTACGGGCGGCGGTCTCGGCGTCGTAGCCGCGCGCCGCGGCCCGTTGCGCGAACCACGCCTTGATCCGGCCCTGCGCCTCGGGGTGGGAGAGCCCGCGGCGCACCTGGTCGGCCTCGTCGCGGCCGCAGCCGGTCATGACGCTGACGATCTCGATGATCTGCTCGTGGAAGACGACGACGCCGTAGGTCTCCTTCAGGGCGTCCGCCAGGTCGGGGTGCGGGTAGCGGACCGGCGCGCGGCCGTGCCGGGCGGCGATGAACGGGCGGACCATGTCGGCGGCGACCGGGCCGGGCCGGAAGAGGGAGATGTCGACGACGAGGTCGTGGAAGGTCTCGGGCTGGAGCCGGCCCACCAGGTCGCGCTGGCCGGGCGACTCGATCTGGAAGCAGCCGAGGGTCTCGGTGGAGCGGATGAGCGCGTACGTGTCGGGGTCGCCGGGCGGGACGGCGTCGACGTCCGGCCGGGTGCCGGTGGCGCGCTCGACCTCGGCGACGGCGTGCGCCATCGCGGACTGCATCCGCACCCCGAGGACGTCGAGCTTGAGCAGGCCGAGGTCCTCCACGTCCTCCTTGTCGAACTGCGACATGGGCAGCCCCTCGCCGCTGGTGGGCACGACGGGGGTACGGGTGAGCAGCGAGGCGTCCGAGAGGAGCACGCCGCAGGGGTGCATGGCGGTGCCGCGGGGCAGCGCGTCGAGGGCCTCGACCAGCTCCCAGAAGCGGGTGTCGCCCGCCAGTTCGGCCTTGAGCTCGCGCAGTTCGGGCAGTTCGTCGAGGGCGGCGCGGGCGTCCCGGGCGCGGATGTGCGGGAACGCCTTGGCGATCCGGTCGATCCGGGCCGGGTCCATGGACAGGGCGGCGCCCACGTCCCGTACGGCATGGCGGACCCGGTAGGTCTCGGGCATGGCGACGGTGGCGACCCGTTCGGTGCCGAAGCGGTCGAGGATCGCGCGGTAGACCTCCAGGCGGCGGGCGGACTCGACGTCGATGTCGATGTCGGGCAGTTCGGTGCGGCGCTTGGACAGGAAGCGTTCCATCAGCAGGCCGTGCTCGACGGGGTCGGCGTGGGCGATGCCGAGGAGGTGGTTGACGAGGGAGCCGGCACCGGAGCCGCGGGCGGCCACCCGGATTCCCATGTCCCGTACGTCGTCGACCACTTGGGCGACCGTCAGGAAGTAGCTGGCGAAGCCGTGGTGGGCGATGATGTCGAGCTCGTGGTGCATCCGGTCCCAGTAGACGCGCCGGTCGGGGCGGCGGTCGTACCCCTTGAGGAGCATGCCGGCGGCGGCCCGGGAGGCGAGCACGCGCTGGGCGGTGCGGTGGGCGGCGCCGACCAGGTACGGCTCCGGGAAGTGCGCGGAGCCCATGCCGAGGTCGTCCTCGGGGTCGACCACACAGGCCGCGGCGACCTCCGCGGTCCGCTCCAGGAGGCGGTACGCGGCCTCCCGCCGGAAGCCCGCGGCCGCCACGACCCGCTCGGCGACGGCCAGCATCTCGTCGGCGCCCTTGAGCCACGCCTCCCCGCTGTCGAGTCCGCCGCGCGGGTCGACGGGGACGAGCCGGCGGGCGGCGTCGAGGACGTCGGCGACGGGTCCCTGGCCGGGATCGGCGTACCGGACCTCGTTGCCGAGCACGGGCCGCACGCCCTGCTCGGCGGCGAAGCCGAGGGTGCGGGCGGCGAGCCGCAGCGAACCGGCCCCGGTGCCGGGCCGCCCGTGGTCCACGACCTCCAGGCACAGCGCGTCCCCGTACCGCTCCCGCCAGGGCGCGAGCAGCCGCGCGGCCCGGTCGGGGCGGCCGGCGGCGAGGGCGCGCCCGATGTCGGACCCGGGCCCGAGCAGGACGAAGAGCTCGTCGCCGCGGTTCGCGGACCGGGGCAGCACGGGCCGCCCCTCCCCCGCGTGCGCGTGGGCGGCGGTGACGAGCGCGCAGAGCTCGGCCCAGCCGGTACGGGAGCGGGCGAGGAAGACGGCGCGGGGCGCGGACTCGTCGACGAAGGCGCCGCCGCGCACGGGGACGGGGACGCGCCGGGCGGAGCCCGGGCCGTCGGGGCCGGGCGCGCCGGCGGCCGGGAACGGCTCGTACCCGAGGTCCACCCCGAAGAGCGGACGGCCCCCTTCCTTCTCGCACGCCTTGGCGAAGCGGACCGCGCCCGCGAGGGTGTCGCGGTCGGTCAGGGCGAGGGCGTCCATGCCGCGCTCGGCGGCGCGGGCGGCGAGGCGGGCCGGATGGGAGGCGCCGTAGCGGACGGAGAAGCCCGACGCGGTGTGCAGATGCGTGAACCCCGGCATGCGCACCTCCCGCGTCCGCTCGAATTCGTACGTACGTTCCCACCCCCTCACACCCAGCGTAGCTCATTTTCGAACGTCCGTACGATAATCGTGTGACGTCATCCGTACGGCCCCCGCCCGCCTGCGCCGGCCCCGGCCTCCCCCGAGCCTGAGGGGCATGAGCCTCGTCGACGAACTGAAGAGCGCCGTCACTCCCCGAGCAGCCCTGCTGGTCGTCGGCGTCTTCGCCCTCCAGCTCCTGTTCATCACCTCGTACGTCGGGGCCCTGCACAATCCGAAGCCCACGGACGTGCCCTTCGGCGTGGTCGCTCCCCCTCAGGTGGCCACCGCCCTGATGGGCGATCTGAGCAAGCTGCCCGGCGATCCGCTCGACCCGCGCCCGGTCGCGAGCGCCGACGCGGCGCGGGACCAGGTCATGAACCGGGACATCGACGGAGCCCTGATCGTCGACCCGGCGGGCCGCACCGACACCCTGCTCGTCGCCTCCGGCGGCGGCACCGTGCTCTCGTCCACGCTGGAGAAGATGTTCACCCGGCTGGAGGCGGCCAACCGGCGCACCGTCCGGACCGTCGACGTGGCCCCGGCCTCGCCGCAGGACTTCGACGGGCTCTCCGCCTTCTACCTGGTCGTCGGCTGGTGCGTCGGCGGCTACATCTGTGCCGCGATCCTGGCGATCAGCGCCGGCTCCCGGCCCGCCAACCTGCACCGGGCGATCATCCGGCTCGGGGTGCTCGCGCTCTACTCGGTGCTCGGCGGCCTCGGCGGCGCGATCATCGTCGGCCCGATCCTCGGCGCCCTGCCGGGCAGCGTCGCCGCCCTGTGGGGGCTCGGCACGCTCGTGGTCTTCGCGGTCGGCGCGGCCACCCTCGCCCTGCAGTCGGTCTTCGGGATCGTCGGCATCGGCCTCGCGATCCTGCTCATCGTGGTCGCGGGCAACCCCAGCGCGGGCGGCGCCTTCCCGCTGCCGATGCTGCCGCCGTTCTGGAAGACGATCGGCCCGGGCCTGCCACCGGGCGCCGGCACCTGGTCGGCCCGCTCGATCGCGTACTTCAAGGGCAACGACATGACCGCCTCGATGCTGGTCCTGTCGGCCTGGGCGGTCCTCGGCGCGGCCGTGACGCTGGTGATGTCCTCGCTGACGCGGAGGACGGCGACGGTGACGGAGCCGATCGCCGGGGAGGTCGGAGAGGGCAGCGCGGCCGGCGACTTCGGCGAGGCCCGCCCGTAGCCCGTACGGACAGGGCTGAGGCCCCCGCCGCGGCGGGG
>NZ_JBSGBF010000008.1:0-120351 GCF_053601115.1 Streptomyces sp. NPDC004788 | reverse complement strand
CGCCGGTATAGCCCGGAGACGTACGAGATGGGGCCGGGGACCTGTCACAGGTCCCGGGCCCCTCTCCGTGTCCGGCCGGCTGTCCCGGCTGTCCGGCTACGTCACTCGGCGCTCTCCCGGCGCACCGAGAGCAGCTCCTCCAGCTGCTCCTCGCGCGCCTGCGTGGCCACGAACAGCAGCTCGTCGCCCGCCTCCAGGGTCTCCTCCGCGCTCGGCGTGAGGACCCGGGAGCCGCGGATGATGGTGACCAGGGAGGTGTCCTGCGGCCAGGCCACCTCGCCGACCTGCGTGCCCGCGATCGCGGACTCCGGCGGGAGGGTCAGCTCCACCAGGTTGGCGTCGCCGTGGCTGAAGCGCAGCAGCCGGACCAGGTCACCGACGCTCACCGCCTCCTCCACCAGGGCCGACATCAGGCGCGGCGTCGAGACGGCGACGTCCACGCCCCACGCCTCGTTGAACAGCCACTCGTTCTTCGGGTTGTTGACCCGGGCGACCACGCGCGGCACGCCGTACTCGGTCTTGGCGAGCAGCGAGACGACCAGGTTCACCTTGTCGTCGCCGGTCGCCGCGATGACGACGTTGCAGCGCTGCAGCGCGGCCTCGTCGAGCGAGGTGATCTCACAGGCGTCGGCGAGCAGCCACTCCGCCTGCGGCACCCGCTCCACCGAGATGGCGGTCGGCGCCTTGTCGATGAGGAGGACCTCGTGCCCGTTCTCCAGGAGCTCGCCCGCGATGGAACGGCCCACCGCGCCCGCGCCCGCAATAGCGACACGCATCAGTGACCGCCCTCCTCGGGACCCTCGGCGAAGGCCGCCTCGACCTTGTCGATCTCGTCCGTCCGCATCATCACGTGCACGAGGTCGCCCTCCTGCAGCACCGTCTGCGACGTCGGCAGAATCGCTTCGCCCAGTCGGGTGAGAAATGCCACCCGCACCCCGGTCTCCTCCTGGAGCCGGCTGATCTTGTGGCCGATCCACGCCGGGGAGGTGTGCACCTCGGCGAGCTGCACACCGCCGCTCGGGTCACGCCACAGCGGCTCCGCGCCCGACGGCAGCAGCCGCCGCAGCATCTGGTCGGCGGTCCAGCGGACCGTCGCGACCGTCGGAATGCCCAGCCGCTGGTAGACCTCGGCGCGCCGCGGGTCGTAGATACGGGCGGCCACGTTCTCGATGCCGAACATCTCACGCGCGACCCGCGCGGCGATGATGTTCGAGTTGTCGCCGCTGCTCACCGCGGCGAAGGCACCGGCCTCCTCGATGCCCGCCTCGCGCAGCGTGTCCTGGTCGAAGCCCACGCCCGTGACCCGGCGCCCGCCGAAGCCCGAGCCCAGACGGCGGAAGGCCGTCGGGTCCTGGTCCACGACCGCGACCGTGTGGCCCTGCTGCTCCAGGGTCTGCGCAAGAGCGGCGCCCACTCGCCCGCAGCCCATGATGACGATGTGCACGTCCCCTTACCCCGCACTCCTGATCGCCCTGTTGACCTGCGAAAACACCCTGATCACAACTTTCCTCGCCCGACTGCCCGGGCTGCGGCGGACAACGCACACGCGTGCTGTCCGGTCCGAGCTTAAGCGGCGACGCCGGACGGGACCTCACCGGCAGTGGTAACCAGGGAGATTCCGTGCGGATCGGGGTGGGGGGTCACGCGGCTCATTTCGAACGCTTACGATCCTCTGTTGTGTCCAAACTGACCGACGTGCCCAAACGGATCCTGATCGGGCGGGCCCTGCGCAGCGACAAGCTCGGCGAGACCCTTCTCCCCAAGCGGATCGCCCTTCCCGTCTTCGCCTCCGACCCGCTGTCCTCGGTGGCGTACGCGCCCGGTGAGGTGCTTCTCGTCCTCTCCGTGGCGGGCCTGTCGGCCTACCACTTCAGCCCCTGGATCGCCCTCGCGGTCGTGGTCCTGATGTTCACCGTCGTCGCCTCGTACCGGCAGAACGTGCACGCGTACCCGAGCGGCGGCGGCGACTACGAGGTCGCGACCGTCAACCTCGGGCCGAAGGCCGGACTCACCGTGGCGAGCGCCCTGCTCGTCGACTACGTCCTCACCGTCGCGGTGTCGATCTCCTCCGGCATCGAGAACCTCGGCTCCGCCGTGCCGTTCGTCGTCGAGCACAAGGTGGCCTCGGCCATCGCGGTGATCGTGCTGCTGACCCTGATGAACCTGCGCGGCGTCAAGGAGTCCGGCGGCCTCTTCGCCATCCCGACGTACGTCTTCGTCTTCGGCGTCTTCGTCATGATCGCCTGGGGTGCCTGGCGCGGGCTCGTCCTCGGCGACACCATGACCGCCCCCACCGCCGGATTCGAGATCCACGCCGAGAAGGGCGGGCTGGCCGGCTTCGCGCTGGTCTTCCTGCTGCTGCGCGCCTTCTCCTCCGGCTGTGCCGCCCTCACCGGCGTCGAGGCGATCTCCAACGGCGTGCCCGCCTTCCGCAAGCCCAAGTCGAAGAACGCCGCCACCACGCTCGCGCTCATGGGCGGCCTGGCCGTCACCATGTTCTGCGGCATCATCTTCCTGGCCATGGCGACGGACGTGCGGATGGCCGAGAACCCGGCCACCGACCTCCTCAACCACGGCAAGCCGCTCGGCGAGTCCTACGTCCAGGACCCGGTCATCTCGCAGGTCGCCGCCGCCGTCTTCGGCGACGGAACGTTCTTCTTCGTGCTGCTCGCCGCCGCCACCGCGCTCGTCCTCTTCCTGGCCGCCAACACGGCGTACAACGGCTTCCCGCTCCTCGGCTCGATCCTCGCCCAGGACCGCTACCTGCCGCGCCAGCTGCACACCCGCGGCGACCGCCTCGCCTTCTCCAACGGCATCGTGCTGCTCGCCGGCGCCGCCGCCCTCCTGGTCTGGATCTACGGGGCCGACTCGACCCGCCTGATCCAGCTCTACATCGTCGGCGTCTTCGTCTCCTTCACCCTCAGCCAGACCGGCATGGTCCGGCACTGGAACCGCCACCTGCGGACGGAGACCGACCCGGCCAAGCGCCGCCACATGATCCGCTCCCGTGCGATCAACGCCTTCGGTGCCTTCTTCACCGGCCTCGTCCTGGTCGTCGTCCTCGCCACCAAGTTCACCCACGGTGCCTGGGTCGCCCTGCTCGGCATGGTGATCTTCTACGTGACGATGACCGCGATCCGCCGGCACTACGACTCGGTCGCGGCGGAGATCGCCGCCGCCGAGGAGCGCCCGGACGAGTACGTGCGGCCCTCCCAGGTCCACTCCGTCGTCCTGGTCTCCAAGCTCCACAAGCCCACCCTGCGCGCCCTGGCCTACGCCAAGCTGATGCACCCGAGCGGCCTCGAGGCGCTCACCGTGAGCGTCGACGCGGCCGAGACGAAGGCGCTCAAGGAGGAGTGGGAGCGGCGCGGCATCAACGTACCGCTGAAGATCCTCGACTCGCCGTACCGCGAGATCACCCGGCCGGTCGTCGAGTACGTCAAGAACCTGCGCCAGGAGAGCCCGCGCGACGCCATCTCCGTCTACATCCCGGAGTACGTGGTCGGCCACTGGTACGAGCACCTGCTGCACAACCAGAGCGCGCTGCGCCTCAAGGGCCGGCTGCTGTTCACGCCGGGCGTGATGGTGACCTCCGTGCCGTACCAGCTCCGGTCGTCCGAGGCCGCGAAGCAGCGGGCGCGCAGGCGCCAGGAGTGGAGCGCGCCGGGTGCGGTGCGCCGTGGCCCGGTGGAGAAGGGCCAGAAGGAATCGGCGGGGAAGAGCAAGTAGACTGGTGGGCTGCTGTCAACGGCAGCCCACCTTTCTTCCGGCCGTCTCTCTCGTCTTCGCCCTCTCGCCCCTGGAGCCCCTGGTCATGCAGAACACGCCTGTCTCGTCGCTGATCGGGGAGGAGTACGAGGTCGAGGTCGGCCCGGTGGCCCACGGCGGCCACTGCATCGCCCGCACCGAGGAGGGCCGGGTGCTCTTCGTCCGGCACGCGCTGCCGGGCGAGCGGGTCCGGGCCCGGGTGACCGAGGGCGAGGAGACCTCGCGCTTCCTGCGCGCCGACGCCGTCGAGATCCTCCAGGCGTCCAAGGACCGGATCGAGGCCCCGTGCCCCTTCTCCGGCCCCGGCAAGTGCGGCGGCTGCGACTGGCAGCACGCCAAGCCGGGCGCCCAGCGCCGCCTCAAGGGCGAGGTCATCGCCGAGCAGCTCAAGCGGCTCGCCGGCCTCACCCCGGAGGAGGCCGGCTGGGACGGCACGGTCGTCCCGGCCGAGGGCGACAAGCTGCCCGCCGGTGAGGTGCCGCAGTGGCGCACCCGCGTCCAGTACGCGGTCGACGCCGAGGGCCGCGCGGGCCTGCGCAAGCACCGCTCGCACGAGGTCGAGGTCGTCGACCACTGCATGATCGCGGCCGAGGGCGTCTCGGAGCTCGGCATCGAGAAGCGCACCTGGGAGGGCATGGCCTCCATCGAGGCCATCGCGGCCACCGGCTCACAGGACCGCCAGGTCATCCTGACCCCGCGTCCGGGCGCCCGGCTGCCCATCGTCGAGCTCGACAAGCCGGTCTCGGTCATGCGCGTCGGCGAGAAGGACGGCGGCGTCCACCGCGTCCACGGCCGCCCCTTCGTCCGCGAGCGCGCCGACGACCGCACCTACCGCGTCGGCAACGGCGGCTTCTGGCAGGTCCACCCGAAGGCCGCCGACACCCTCGTCCGCGCCGTCATGCAGGGCCTCCTCCCGCGCAAGGGCGAGACCGCCCTCGACCTCTACTGCGGCGTCGGCCTCTTCGCCGGCGCCCTCGCCGACCGCCTCGGCGACAACGGCGCCGTCCTCGGCATCGAGTCCGGCAAGCGCGCCGTCGAGGACGCCCGCCACAACCTCGCCGACTTCCCGCGCGTCCGCATCGAGCAGGGCAAGGTCGAATCCGTCCTCCCCCGCACCGGCATCACCGACGTCGACCTCATCGTCCTCGACCCGCCCCGCGCGGGCGCCGGCAAGCAGACCGTCCACCACCTCACCGCCCTCGGCGCCCGCCGCATCGCCTACGTGGCCTGCGACCCGGCGGCGCTGGCGCGGGACCTGGGCTACTTCAGGGAGAGCGGGTACAGGGTGCGGACGCTGAGGGCGTTCGACCTGTTCCCGATGACCCACCACGTGGAGTGCGTGGCGATCCTGGAGCCTGCTGACAAGGGCCGCTGAACCGGCGTTTCAGAGCAGCGTCTTCGCCGCGGACTGCTTCACCATGGGGGTGCGGCGGTTGACTCCGCGTCGGTCAGGCGGGCCCGCCAGTCACTGACGTAGTCGTCGGGCACGGATGCCAGGCGGGCGATTTCCCCGTCGCTACGCCCGTCGGACCAGGCCAGGACCCGCGTCACGGTGCGGTTACGTGCGGCGCGGAAGTCCTTCAGTATGTTCTCGAGGCGTTTGACCTCCTCGGCTTCGCGGACGAGCTGTTGGTCGACGGCGGAACGTTCCGCGGCGCGCAACCGACGCAGATAGGTGTCCAGGCCCGTCAGCACCAGCCCCTCCCTGTGCGCGGTGCTCTGGAACCCTTCGGCCAAGGCCGCCAACGCGCAGTCCGGGACGTCGGCGAGGGTGGCTCCGAGGGGCTTGGCCGCCTCCCAGGCATCCCGACCCGCCTCTGCCGTCTCCAGCCAGACACGGGCGTCCGTCGGAATACGGTCGCCGCACGCCCGCGCGCGGTAGGCGTACAGGGCGGCACGGTGGCCGTAGAAGGTGAAACCGTCCTCGATCTGCTGGTCGGCGGCACGGCACATCCGCCCTGGTACACCGCCGTAGCCACTCTCGGGACGGTAGTCGGCGTAGGCATCGAGTTCCGCGTCCGTGGCCAGACCCCAGGAGGGGTCGCACAGGTCGGGGTTCATGTCGAGGAACGCGCCGACCTCGATGCGCCAGGCCGGAGTCGGTGTCGTCCGGGGCCTGGGCCAGAGGAGCTCGCCGGAGGCGGTGAGGGTGGGGGCCGCGGTCTGCTCGATGTCGTCCCAGGCGGTGGCGGCCTCAGCCGACCATTCCAGCTCGCCTTCCGGTCCGATCCGGTGGATCGAGTCCACGAGCCGCTGCACGGCAGGCAGTACGCGCAGCGCGAGCGCGTGCAACTCCTCGGCGGTGAAGAAGCGCCAGGAGCAGCCGCGCCGTTCGTCTTGGGTCAGGTGGTCGAGAAGCTGCACCATGACCCCGGGTGCCGGGATGGTCCCGTCGCCGAGCGCCGTGCGGGGGAAGCCGGGCAGCTGACCGTCGAGGTCTTCACGCGAGGCCCGCCAGTCGATGTCGCCGAACCAGACCGCGCCGCCGCGTACGTCCACAGCCAGCCACTGGTGGTAGCCCACTCCCGGGCCGTAACGCTGCTCCTGCTGCTCGGCGTGCTCGTCGTGCCAAACGTACTCGGCCGGAGGCGGGTTCAGCTCGACGGCCACGAAACCGTCCTCAGGGCGGTAGCCGGTGAGGATGTGGGCCGTTATCGGCGCGCTGTCGGCTGAGGTCATGAGGGGTTTCCTCTCGCTGGAAACGTCAACCGCCGCAAACCGTAGCGTCCCGTTCGCGCAGTAGTTCAATTTTCAGCCATCGTGTTCGATAGTCGGACGCGCTGCGCGTCCTGGGGCGGCGGTGCGGTCTACGCGCGTGCGGCCGCCATCAGGTTGGCTGCATTTCACATGGCCTTCACCTTTCTTCCATCCGGCCCGCACCGTCACCCGGCGCACGTCACGAGAGCGCGGCCAGCGCTTGCGCAGCGAGCATCTGCTCCAGGTTCAGGACGGCGCGCGGGACGTGCCGGGAGTCGATGCGGACGACGTGGACGAAGCGCGCCACGCCCGTACGCATCCGGCAGGCGGCAATCCGCGGAAGCAGGGAGGTAGGAGTGTGAAGGCGGTGCGCCGGCGACGTGCGTGCCCGGCGGCCTGGCAAGGAGGGTGCGATGACTGTCTCCGTCGTTCTGTACACGTCCGACCTCAGGGTTCACGACCATCCGCCGCTGAGGGCGGCGCACGACGGAGCGCAGGACGTGGTGCCGGTGTTCGTCCGTGACCCGGCCGTGGACCGGGCGGGTTTCGCGGTGCCCAATCGGCTGGCCTTTCTCGCGGACTGCCTCGCGGACCTCGACCGGGGGCTGAAGGACCGTGGCGGCCGCCTCGTGGTGCGTGAGGGCGACACCGTGACCGAGGTCAGGGACCTGGTGCGGCAGACCGGGGCGGACGAGGTGCACATGGCCGCCGGCGTGACGCGATTCGCCACGGCGAGGGAGGCGCGGCTGCGCAGGGTGCTCGAATCGGACGGGTGCCGGCTGTACGTGCACGACGGCGTGACCGGCGTGGTGCCGCCCGGAGACCTCACGCCGTACGGCTCGGACCACTTCGCCGTGTTCACGCCCTACTACAGGCGCTGGGTCCACGAGCCTTTGCGGGCGCCTCTGGCCGCCCCGAGGGCGGTGCGTGTGCCCTCGGACGTGCGGTCGGAGCGGATGCCACGGCGTTCCGGGATCGCGGACGTGTCGCCGGGCCTCGCGGCAGGAGGGGAGAGCGAAGGGCGCAGGCGGCTCGGTTCCTGGCTGGCGGAGGACGTCGACGCGTACGAGGAGCGCCACGACGACCTGGCGGCGGACCGCACGTCCCGCCTCTCGCCGTACCTCCACTTCGGTGCCGTCTCCGCCGTCGAGGCGGTCCACCGGGCGAGGAAGCGTGGCGGTGCCGGGGCGGAGGCGTTCGTACGGCAGTTGTGCTGGCGCGACTTCCACCAGCAGGTATTGGCCGCCCGGCCGGACTCGGCGGGTGCGGACTACCGTCCTCGACACGACCGCTGGAGGCGGGGCGCCGAGGCCGAGGCGGACCTCGCGGCCTGGCGCGAGGGGCGAACCGGCTACCCCGTGGTCGACGCCGCCATGCGGCAACTCGCCGACGAGGGCTGGATGCACAACCGCGGCCGGCTGATCGCCGCCTCCTTCCTGACCAAGACGCTCTACATCGACTGGCGCGAGGGCGCGCGCCACTTCCTGGGGCTGCTGGTGGACGGCGACGTGGCGAACAACCAGCTCAACTGGCAGTGGGTCGCCGGCACGGGCACGGACTCCAGGCCCCAGCGCGTCCTCAACCCGGTGCGACAGGGCAAGCGGTACGACCCCGACGGCGGCTACGTCCGGCGCTGGGTCCCCGAACTCGCCGGCCTCGACGGACCGGCCGTCCACGAGCCCTGGCGGCTCACCGGACTCGACCGGGCCGCCCTCGACTACCCCGACCCGCTGGTCGAGCTCTCCGACGGCCTGGCGCGTTTCCGCCAGGCCCGGGGCGTCGCCTGAGTTCCTTCTCCCGGCCGTGCCCGTGCTTCCGGTCGGCTTCGATGCGCAAACGATGCGAGTTGTTCCGCAGGGCTCGTAGGCCGGAACGTGAAGGGGACGCGGGGTCGCCGACGCCGACGCCGAGGCCGCTGACACCGCTGCCGCTGACGCTGACGCTGACGCCGATGCCGACGCCGCCGATGCCGAACCGCCGTCCTGTGGCCCCGCGGCCGTACGGCTCGACGGGCGGCCGACGAGCCCGGGCCGACCGCGTCACCACCCGGAGGAGGAACCGTCATGACCGCACACCGGACGACCGGCCACCTCACCGCCCCGGCGGCCCCCCACCGCTCCCCCTCCCCCCGGCGTCCGCCACGCCGTGCGACGTCCGCGCCGAAGGGCCTTGGCTCATGAGCGGTTGAGTGTGCCGCCGGTCGCCTCAGCCCCCGGCGGACGCGGCCCGGTCACCGTAGAGGCGCGCGATCGAGTCGAGGGCCTCGCGCAGTCCGGCCGGCCGCAGCATGCCCGGGCCGGGAGTCCGGCCCAGCCAGCCGGGACCGGCGAGCAGGACGAGGGGAGAGGTGCGCGCTCCCCTCACAGCGAACGTCGTCGCCGCGATGTGCCGGGCCAGGGAGTGGTTCGCCGTGGACCTCGCCTGCGACCAGAGCGCCACGGCGGCCGGTCCGGACCGCCGTACCGCCGCGTCCAGGGCCTCGGCAGGCACCGCCGCGCCGAACATCCTGGTCGGCAGGCCCCGTTCGGCCAGCCCGGCCGCGAGCGCCTCCAGCGGCAGCGCGTGCTGCTCCGCCGGGACGCAGGCCAACACGACCGGAGCGGCGGAGGCGGCCGTCGGCCGGCCGGTGGCGGCCGCCCGCCGCAGCGCGGTGGAGACGTGCCAGGACAGCAGGTGTTCCACCTCGACGTAACGGTCGTCGGAGGACTCCCACGTGCGGCCCACCGCGTGCAGCGTCGGGACCATCACCTCCTCCCAGGCGGTGACCAGCCCGTACCGGTCCAGGACCTCCTGGAGGAAGTTCCTCCAGGGCCGGACCGTCGAGACGCACCGCGGCGCGGGCCAGCCCTCGGCACTCCTGCCGTACGTCGGCGAGGGGCGGTCCGCTGCCCGGCCCCGCGCGGTGGCGCCTCCGCGAACGTTCGTCGGCCGGAGACATGCGCGACTCCACCGGCTCCGCCCGCTCCACCGGCTCCGTCGCCTCGGCAGGCCGTGCGGCTGGAGCCTCGGCAGGCCGTGCGGTTGGTGCCGCGACGGCCGTCGCCCCGGCTCGGGCCCGTACGCGCCGGGCGGCGCGTGCCGCCTCCGCGGGCGGGACGCCGGACGCCGTGAGGTGGCGCATCTCTTCGAGCATCGCGACGTCCGCGGGTCTCCACCTGCGGTGCCGTCCGTCCGCGCGCACCGCGGGGCCGATGCCGTACCGCCGGTCCCAGGAGCGCACCGTCGTCGGCGAGACTCCCAGGCGCCGCGCCACCGCACCCGTCGTGATCCCGTGCGTCGTGTCGGACATGCCACTCACCATACGCTGCGGAAACGCTGCGACCGGTGTTGGAGCGAAATCGGCCGCATCCGCACCCGCACCCGTTTCCGCACCCGCACCCGCATCCGCCCCCGTGTCCGCATCCGACAGTGCCGATACCGGCGAAGAACCCGCAGAAGGCGCATACGTCTCCGGAATCAGTGAAACGGATCAGCGCATGGCTACTTCCACACCGACCAACGGCGCTCGCTGCCTGGTCACCGGCGCGAGCGGCTACATCGGCGGCCGCCTCGTACCCGAGCTGCTCGACAGCGGGTACCGCGTGCGCTGCCTCGCACGGCATCCGGACAAGCTCCGCGACTTCCCGTGGACCGCCCGGGCGGAGATCGTGCGCGGTGACGTGACCGACGCCGCCAGCCTCCGCGAGGCCCTGGCCGGAGTCGACGTCGCGTACTACCTGGTCCACTCCATGAACTCGACGGCGGACTTCGAGAACGCCGACCGGCTCGCCGCCCGCACCTTCGCCGCCGAGGCCCGTTCCGCCGGAGTGCGGCGCATCGTCTACCTGGGCGGCCTGACCCCGCGCGGGGTGCCCGCGGACCGTCTCTCGCCGCACCTGCGCTCCCGTACCGAAGTGGGCCGCATCCTCCTCGACTCGGGCGTGCCCACCACCGTCCTGCGGGCCGCCGTCGTCATCGGCTCGGGCTCGGCCTCGTTCGAGATGCTCCGGTACCTGACCGAGCGGCTGCCCGTCATGGTCACGCCGAGCTGGGTCGGCAGCCTGGTCCAGCCCATCGCCGTCCGCGACGTGCTGAGGTACCTGGTGGCCGGCGCCGCCATGCCCCCGGGCATCAGCCGGACCTTCGACATCGGCGGCCCCGACGTGCTCACCTACCGCGACATGATGGTGCGGTACGCGGCGGTCGCCGGGCTCCGCCGGCGTCTCATCGTCCCCGTGCCCGTCCTCACCCCGAGGTTGTCCAGCCAATGGATCGGCCTGGTCACGCCGGTCCCGGCGGCCCTGGCGCGACCGCTCACGGAATCGCTGCGGCACGAGGTGATCTGCACCGAGAGGGACATCGCGCGGTACGCCCCGGACGGCCCCGGGACGCCGATCCCGTTCGAAAAGGCACTCCGGCTCGCCCTCCGTCGGGTACGGGACGCGCAGGTCACCACCCGCTGGTCCTCCGCCTCGCCGCCCGGGGCGCCGAGCGATCCGCTGCCGACCGACCCCGGCTGGGCCGGCGGCAGCCTCTACACCGACGAGCGCAGCCGCACCGTCGACGCGAGCCCGGCGTCGTTGTGGCGGGTCATCGAGGGAGTGGGAGGCGAGAACGGCTGGTACTCCTTCCCGCTCGCCTGGGCCGTCCGCGGGTGGGCCGACCGGCTCGTCGGCGGAGTGGGGCTGCGCCGGGGACGCCGGGACGCGCAGCGCCTCCGCGTCGGCGACGCGCTCGACTTCTGGCGCGTGGAGGAGATCGAACGCGGACACCTGCTCCGCCTCCGGGCGGAGATGCGTCTGCCGGGTCTCGCGTGGCTGGAGATGGCCGTCGACCGGGACGAACAGGGCCGCACCACGTACCGGCAGCGGGCGCTCTTCCACCCACGGGGCCTCGCGGGTCAGGCGTACTGGTGGAGCGTGGCGCCGTTCCATGCCGCCGTCTTCGGCGGAATGGCGCGGAACATCGCCCGGACGGCCGAGACGGAGAGCGCCCGACGAGCCGGCCCGTGAGGTGCACGCATCACGGAGGCTCAGGCCACTTCGGCCACGCGCTAGTCGCGGCCACCGCGCCGCAGCAGCCGGCGCCAGCGCCCGCGTTCCGTCACCACCGTCGCCGCGGCCAGTACGGAGACGACGACCGCCGCCCACACCGGCCACGCGGCCCAGGCGGCGGTCACCGCCGCCGCGAGCTGGACGAGCACCAGCAGGATCGTGACCGGGCCCGGGACCGGGACGATCACCTGGGCCTTGTCGCCCGGCGTGGCGAAGACCGTCGGCAGCCCGATGAGCACCACCACGGACAGTGCGGCGAGCGCCCACGAGTACGAGGCCAGCGCCCACGGAGTCGCCACCCATGCGATCAGCTCCGTGGTGAAGCGCAGTACGGAAGCGACCCGGTCGTCCGGTCGGTCCGTCGATCGCTGTGCCTGTCGGTCCATCGTCGTTGCCCCATCTCCCGCGGTGCGGTGTCCGTGCCGCCCCTCACCGGCGGGAGATCATAGGGCGTCAGCCGTGTCGGTGTTGGGCCGAACGGGTGAGTAACGGGAGGATGGGCGCATGAGTAGGTACGAGAGGTACGACGTCACCGACGAGCAGTGGGAGGGCCTGGCCCAGGTCGTTCCCCTGCGCGGCCGGGACGAATGGCCGTCAAGGGTGGACCACCGCACGATCCCCGACCAGTACGAGGCCGCCGAACAGCGCCGGATGGTCGTGCTCCGCGTCCAGGTCTTCGCCGACGCCCGCGAGGTCGCCGAGTACCTCATCGCCCAGATCCCCGTGCTGCTCGACCTCACGAGCGCCGACACCGAGGTCGCCAAGCGCATCCTCGACTTCAGCAGCGGCGTCGTCTTCGGCCTCGGCAGCGGGATGCACCGCGTCGACCGCAACGTCTTCCTGCTCGCGCCGGCCGGTACGGAGGTCGAGGGCGTCGAGGACGAGAGCGCGGCGGACGTGGGCGAGGGCGCGATCCCTCGTTCGTAGGAAGGTCGTTCAGGCGTAACGGTTCGCCGTGCGGAGGGCTGCGAACCTTTCGATCATGACCACCACCGGCGGCAACGCCCCCGACCGCACCCTGACGCCGGGCCACGTGCCCCAGCAGGGGCACCTCCGAGCGGCCCCCCGCACGGACCCACGCCCGGACGCCCGCGCGTTCGACCAGGGGGGCCGCACGGACCCACGTACGGACCCACGCCCGGACGCCCGCGCGTTCGACCAGGGGGGCCGCACGGACCCTCGAACGGACCCCCGCACAGCCCCCCGAACGGACCCCCGCGCGTACGACCGGGGGGCAGGCTCGCTGGTCGTCCGGCCCGCCGTCACGGAGCTGCGGCTCTCGGCGTTCGGGGCGCATCGCGGGACCGTGGTGCCGCTCGGGCCCGTGACGCTGCTCCGGGGCCCGAGCGGCAGCGGCAAGTCGACCGTCCTGCGGGCGTACGAGGTGCTCGCGCGGCTCGGCGCGGGGGCGGCCCTCGCCGAGGCGCTGCCGGACGCGGCCGGCCACGTGCCGGACCGGGCACGGCCCGACACTCAGGGGAGGCGGGGCTTCCGGATCGGCTGCACGGTCGACGGCCCGGCCGGTCCGGTCCGTCTCGACGTCGCCGTCCAGGCCGAACCCGACCTCCGGATCGTCGGCGAACGGCTCACCTGGCAGGGCCGCACCCTGCTCACCACCGCCCTGCGCGACCCGGGCCGCGGCACCGTCCAGGCCGAGTGGCACACCGCCGGCAGTACCCCCGTCACCCGCGCCCCGTTCCCCGACGACGTCCTCGGTACGGCCCTGCTCCCGCTGCGCGTCGCCGGCAAGACCCAGGGGCAGCGCGACGTCCTGGCCGCCGCCGAGCAGATGGTCGTGGGGCTGCGCTCGGTCTTCCCGTGCGATCCGATGCCGCGACGGATGCGGACGCCCGTGCCGGTCGGCGAGGGGCGGTTGTGGCGTGACTGCCGCAACCTCGCCGAGGTGCTGCACCGCACGGCGACGGAATGCCCGCGCCGCCACGCCCGGCTCGCGGCGTTCGCCGGCGCGGGCTGCGCCGGGCCGGTGGCGGCCCTGGGCTTACGGGAGTCGATGGACGCCGGCACGGTGCAGGCCGTCCTGGAGCGCACCGGCCGCCCGGCGACCCCGCTCGGCCGGCTCGGCGACGGCGAACTGCGTTATCTCGCCCTGGGACTCGTCCTGCTCACCGGCCCCGGTGTGCTCGCCGTCGACCCGGTCGCGGAGGTGCCGCAGGCCATGCAGACGCTCACCGTCCTGGCCGACGGCCTCGACCACGGACTCGACGCCCGGCAGGCGCGCGCCCTGCTTGCGCTCGCCGCCGAGATCTGCGCGAGCGGGCACATGCGTCTCGTGGCGACGGTGGGGGAGGGGGTCACGGCCGTGCCGGGTACGGCAGGTGCGCCGGGTGCGCCGGGTGCGCCGGGTGCGCCGGGTACGCCGGGTACGGCAGGGGCGCTGGGTGCCGCAGGGGCGACGGGGCCGGCAGAGGCGATGGGGGCGGCAGGTGAGCCCGGCCCGGCAGAGGCGATGGGGGCGGCAGGTGAGTCCGGCCTGGCAGGCGTACCGGGGGTGACGGTGGTGGATCTGGCACCTGGTAGATCTGAAGGGTGACAGAACTCGATGTGGCGGCCCTGCAGCGCCGCCTCGCGGAATTCGCCGCGGCCAGGGACTGGCAGCCGTACCACACGCCCAAGAACCTGGCGGCGGCGCTGAGCGTCGAGGCGGCCGAACTCCTGGAGATCTTCCAGTGGTTGACGCCGGAGGAGTCGGGCCGCGTGATGGCGGACCCGGACACGGCGCACCGGGTCACGGACGAGGTCGCCGACGTGCTCGCCTATCTGCTGCAGTTCTGCGAGGTGTTGGGGATCGATCCGCTGGCGGCGCTGGCGGCGAAGATCGACCGGAACGAGCTCCGCTTCCCGACGCGGGGGCGTCGGACGTCCGATCGTCACTCTTCGGAGTGATCGAGTTTTCCCCAACGAGCTTCCTGTCCACAGATTTCCGAATTCCTCTGGTGTTTGGGCTCAGTCGGCCTCACGCTGGGTAATGGAATGAGTGAGCGGTAAGTCATCAGAACGGGGGCGGCGTTGATGGAAGCGGAGCGATTGATCGCGAGCGGCCGGCATGCACTGGCCGAGAGCCGTACGGCACTGGACATCGTGGTGGAGGCCTGGCAGGCCCAGGCCCTCGCCCAGGCGATAGGGAGTCACCTCGCGCTCGCCGGGCCGCTGGAGCTGCGTGGCGAGGCCCGCGGGCTCAGCGAGACAGGAGGGGGACGCGGTGCGGTGGACCACCCCGCGCTGCGCACCGGTGGGCTGCGCGCCGCGCAGCTCACGACCGTCGGCGACGCGCGCACGGCCCTGACCGCGCTCGGCGCCCTCCTCGGCGAGGTGGGCATCGCCCTCGTCGGCGTGGCCTGCGCGACGGACGAGGAGGGACTCTACTGGCAGTCCATCGAGGCCATCGACGCCGCCGACGAGGCCGGTGACCGCGTCCGTGCCATGCTCCGCCGGCTCTCTCTGCGCGACCGGGACCCGCACCGCCCGCCCGACACGGCCCGGGGCCGCGCGGGCCCGGGATGAGGCCTTGTGCCCGGGTGCCGGAAAGGGCCCGCGCCCGGCCGTCAGGCGCTCGTCGTGCCCTCCGGGCGGTCGGCCGAGGACTGGAGGTCGGCGTCGAGCTGGGAGAGGTCGGCGGTCAGCGCCGCCATCAGCTCCTCCATCTGCTGCAGCAGACCCTTGGGTGCTTCGCCCGCCGGCTGCGCGGGCACCGGGGGGAGCGGTGGCTGGGCGGGCTGCTCGGACACGGACCGCTCCGGTGCGGCTTCCTGGGACATGGCGGCCTCCTCGGCCCGGGCCCTCCGGTGAGGAAAGGCCCACAAGAGAGAGCGACGCACCGGCAGCGGCCGCCGGCACGCGGGCCGGGCGGTCCGGCTCCGCCCGAGCCAACGACGGGTCCCCGGCCCCGGTCACTGGCCTGGCGAGAGGCCGCCCGCCGAGGGGCGGATATTCACCCGACAGGGCCGGTGGGGCTCACCCGCTGACGAAACGGTTGACGCGCACCCGACGGTGCAGGATGGAGGTATGGATCTTCGAATCTTCACGGAACCCCAGCAAGGCGCGTCGTACGACACCCTGCTCACGGTCGCCAAGGCCACGGAGGACCTGGGCTTCGACGCCTTCTTCCGCTCGGACCACTATGTGAGCATGGGCGCGGCCGACGGCCTGCCCGGGCCGACCGACGCCTGGATCACGCTGGCCGGTCTCGCGCGGGAGACCCGGCGGATCCGGCTCGGCACGCTGATGACCGCCGGCACCTTCCGGTTCCCCGGCGTCCTCGCGATCCAGGTCGCGCAGGTCGACCAGATGTCCGGCGGGCGGGTCGAGCTGGGCCTCGGCGCGGGCTGGTTCGAGGAGGAGCACCGGGCGTACGGGATCCCGTTCCCGAAGGAGAGGTTCGGGCGCCTGGAGGAGCAGCTGGAGATCGTCACCGGGCTGTGGGGCACCGAGACCGGCAAGACGTTCTCGTACCAGGGCGAGTACTACCAGCTGACCGACTCGCCCGCGCTGCCCAAGCCGGCCCAGGCGAGGATCCCGGTGCTCGTCGGAGGCCACGGCGCGCGCCGCACCCCGCGGCTCGCGGCGCGGTTCGCCGACGAGTTCAACATCCCGTTCGCCTCGCTCGACGAGACCGAGCGGCAGTTCGGCCGGGTGAGGGAGGCGGCGGCCGAGGCCGGGCGGCCGGCCGGGGCGCTGGTGTACTCCAACGCGCTGGTGGTCTGCGTCGGCCGCGACGACGCGGAGGTCGCCCGCCGGGCGGCCGCCATCGGGCGGGACGTCGAAGAGCTGAAGGCCAACGGTCTGGCGGGGTCACCCGCCGAGGTCGTGGACAAGATCGGCCGGTACGGTGCACTGGGCTCCACCCGGATCTACCTCCAGGTTCTCGACCTGGACGATCTGGACCACCTGGAGCTGATCTCCGCACAGGTACAGACGCAGCTGGGGTGACCCGATGAAACCCGACCGCACGCTCGCCGCCGCCCTCGCCGAAGGGGTGCTCGTGCTCGACGGCGGGCTCTCCAACCAGCTGGAGGCCCAGGGCTGTGACCTCTCCGACGCGCTCTGGTCCGCGCGGCTGCTCGCCGACGGGCCCGAGCAGATCGAGGCGGCCCACGCGGCCTACGCGCGGGCCGGTGCCCAGGTCCTGATCACCTCCAGTTATCAGGCCACCTTCGAGGGCTTCGCCCACCGCGGCACCGGGCGGGCGGAGGCCGCGCGGCTGCTCGCGCGCAGCGTGGAGCTGGCCCGGGCGGCGAGCGAGCGGGTCGAGCGGGAGATCTGGGTCGCCGCCTCCGTCGGGCCGTACGGAGCGATGCTGGCGGACGGGAGCGAGTACCGCGGCCGGTACGGGCTGTCGGCGGCCGAGCTCGAACGGTTCCACCGGCCCCGGATCGAGGTCCTGGCCGGGGCCGGGCCCGACGTCCTGGCCCTGGAGACGGTGCCCGACGCCGACGAGGCCGAGGCGCTGCTGCGGGCCGCCGAGGGGTGCGGGGTGCCGGTCTGGCTCTCGTACACCGTCGAGGGCGAGCGCACCCGTGCCGGGCAGCCGCTGGCGGACGCCTTCGGCCTGGTCGCGGGCAACGACCAGGTCGTCGCGGTCGGCGTCAACTGCTGCGACCCGGACGACGCAGGGGCCGCCGCGGAGATCGCCGCCGAGGCGACCGGCAAACCGGTCGTCGTCTACCCCAACAGCGGGGAGCAGTGGGACGCCGCCGCCCGCGGCTGGCGCGGCGCGGCCACCTTCGACCCGGCCAGGACCGACCGCTGGCGCGCCGCCGGCGCCCGGCTCATCGGCGGCTGCTGCCGGGTCGGGCCCGACGCCATCGCCGAACTGGCCGTCACCCTGCGCGGGTAGCGGCCCGGCCGGTCTCCGGGCCGGGGCGGAAACCGGTCTCCGGGCCGGGGCGGAAATCCGTTGTGGCAGAGCGGCGGCGAAGGTCATTCTTGAACGCATGTTCCTGACCATCAGCACCACCGGCACGGCCGAAAAACCCGCCACCGACCTGGGCTTTCTCCTGCACAAGCATCCCGAGAAGGCGCAGGCGTTCGGCACCGCGCACGGCACCGCGCACGTCGTCTACCCCGAGGCGAGCGCGGAGCGGTGCACGGTCGCGCTGATCCTCGACGTGGACCCCGTGGCGCTGGTGCGCAAGGGCAGGGGCAAGGGGCGGGGCGGGGCGCCCGACGCGGCGCTCGCGCAGTACGTGAACGACCGGCCGTACGCCGCGTCCTCGCTGCTCGCCGTCGCGCTCGCCAAGGTCTTCAAGAGCGCCCTGCACGGAAGCTGTGCGGCGTTGCCCGAGCGGGCCGCCGCGCCGCTGCCGCTGCGGATAGAGATCCCGGCGCTCCCGGCGCGCGGCGGGGCCGGGCTCGTGACCCGGCTCTTCGGCCCGCTCGGCTGGGCGGACGTCACGGCGGAACCGGTCGCGCTCGACCCGGAGTTCCCCGAGTGGGGCGACTCGCGCTATGTGCGGCTGGTCCTGGAGGGCGAGCTGCGGCTCGCCGACGCACTCAACCAGCTCTACGTCCTGCTCCCGGTCCTCGACGACGCCAAGCACTACTGGGTCGCGCCCGACGAGGTCGACAAGCTGCTGCGCGCCGGCGACGGCTGGCTCGCCGACCACCCGGAGCAGCAGCTCATCACCAGCCGCTACCTCTCCCGCCGCTGGTCCCTGACCCGGGAGGCCACCGAGCGCCTCGAACTCGTCCGGCTCGCCGAGGCCGACGGCCTGGACGTCGACGACGTCGACAACGCCGTCGACGAGACGACCGACACCGAGGAGCGGCCGGTGCCGCTCGCCGAGCAGCGCCGCGAGGCGATCCTGGCCGCGCTGCGCGCCGCCGACGCCGCCCGGGTGCTCGACCTCGGCTGCGGCCAGGGGCAGTTGGTGCAGGCCCTGCTCAAGGACGTGCGCTTCACCGAGGTCGTCGGCGTGGACGTGTCGGCCCGCGCCCTGTCCGTCGCGGCCCGCCGGCTGCGTCTGGAGCGCATGGGCGAGCGGCAGGCCGGCCGGGTGAAGCTGCTCCAGGGCTCGCTCACGTACACCGACAAGCGACTGACCGGCTACGACGCAGCCGTGCTCAGCGAGGTCATCGAGCACCTCGACCTGCCGCGGCTGCCCGCGCTCGAGTACGCGGTGTTCGGCTCCGCCCGGCCGCGCACGGTCGTCGTGACGACGCCGAACGTCGAGTACAACGTGCGCTGGGAGTCGCTGCCGGCCGGTCACGTCCGGCACGGCGACCACCGCTTCGAATGGACCCGCGAGGAGTTCCGCAGCTGGGCCGGGGGCGTCGCCGCCCGCCACGGCTACGAGGTCGGCTTCGCCCCCGTCGGCCCGGACGACCCCGAGGTCGGCCCGCCCACCCAGCTGGCCGTCTTCACCCGTACGGAGAACACCGAGACGACCGACACCACGAAGGAGGACGCGGCATGACCGACGACGCCACCCAGAAGACCGGGCGCACGCTGCCCGTCACAGATCTCTCCCTCGTGGTCCTCGTCGGCGCCACCGGTTCCGGCAAGTCGACCTTCGCCCGGCGGCACTTCAAGCCGACGGAGATCGTCTCGTCCGACTTCTGCCGCGGCCTGGTCGCCGACGACGAGAACGACCAGAGCGCCAGCAAGGACGCCTTCGACGTCCTCCACTACATCGCGGGCAAGCGGCTCGCCGCCGGCCGGCTGACCGTCGTCGACGCCACCAGCGTGCAGCGCGAGGCGCGCCGTCAGCTCGTCCAGCTCGCCCGCGAGCACGACGTGCTGCCGATCGCGATCGTCCTCGACCTGCCCAAGGAGGTGTGCGCGGAGCGCAACGCCGCCCGCCCCGACCGGGCGCACCTGCCCCGGCACGTGATCCAGCGGCACCGCCGTGAACTGCGCCGCTCGCTCAAGGGACTCGAACGCGAGGGCTTCCGCAAGGTGCACGTGCTGCGCAGCGTGGCGGAGGTCGAGTCCGCCGAGGTCGTCCGGGAGAAGCGGTTCAACGACCTGCGGCACCTCACCGGGCCGTTCGACATCATCGGCGACATCCACGGCTGCCGCTCCGAGCTGGAGACGCTGCTCGCCAGGCTCGGCTACGTCGACGGACACCACCCGGAGGGCCGCACCGCCGTCTTCGTCGGCGACCTGGTCGACCGCGGGCCGGACAGCCCGGGCGTGCTGCGCCGCGTCATGGGCATGGTGGCCGCCGGGGACGCGCTGTGCGTGCCCGGAAACCACGAGAACAAGCTGGGCCGCTGGCTGCGCGGCCGCAAGGTGCAGCAGACCCACGGCCTCGCCGAGACGATCGAGCAGCTGGAGCGCGAGCCGGAGGAGTTCCGGGCGCAGGTCGCGGAGTTCATCGACGGGCTCGTCAGCCACTACGTCCTCGACGAGGGCCGGCTGGTGGTCTGCCACGCCGGTCTGCCGGAGAAGTACCACGGCCGCACCTCCGGGCGGGTGCGTTCGCACGCGCTGTACGGGGACACCACCGGCGAGACCGACGAGTTCGGCCTGCCGGTGCGCTACCCGTGGGCGGAGGAGTACCGGGGCCGGGCCACCGTCGTCTACGGGCACACGCCCGTACCGACCACGTCCTGGATCAACAACACCATCTGCCTCGACACCGGCGCGGTGTTCGGCGGGAAGATGACCGCGCTGCGCTGGCCGGAGCGCGAGCTCGTCGACGTACCGGCCGAGCGGGTCTGGTACGAGCCGGCCAAGCCGCTCGCGGCCCAGGCGCCGGGCGGACACCAGGGGCGGCCGCTCGACCTGGCCGACGTGCAGGGGCGGCGGATCGTCGAGACCCGGCTGATGGGCAACGTCGCGGTCCGCGAGGAGAACGCGGCCGCGGCCCTCGAGGTGATGAGCCGGTTCGCGGTCGACCCGCGGCTGCTCGCCTACCTCCCGCCGACCATGGCGCCCACCGCGACCTCGAAGGTGGACGGCTACCTGGAGCACCCGGCGGAGGCGTTCGGACAGTACGCGGCGGACGAGGTCGGGAAGGTCGTGTGCGAGGAGAAGCACATGGGCTCGCGGGCCGTCGCGCTCGTCTGCCGGGACGCCGCGGCGGCGCGCGAGTACTTCGGGGTCGACGGTCCGACCGGCGCGCTGCACACCCGTACCGGACGCCCGTTCTTCGACGACCAGGACAAGACCGAGCAGGTCCTCGGGCGGCTGCGGGCGGCGATCGGCGCGGCCGGGCTCTGGGAGGAGCTCACAGCGTCGAACAGCGCCTCCGGCGCGTCGGGCGACTGGCTGCTGCTCGACGGCGAGCTGATGCCGTGGTCGCTGAAGTCCGCCGGGCTGCTGCGCTCCCAGTACGCGGCGGTCGGCGCGGCCTCCCGGGCGGTCTTCCCCGGCGCGCTCGGCGCGCTCGAACAGGCCGCGGCGCGCGGGGTCGAGGGGCTCGACGAGCTGCTCGGCCGGCAGCGGGAACGGGCGGCCGACGCGGCCGCGTTCACCGACGCGTACCGGCGCTACTGCTGGCCGACGGACGGTCTGGAGGGCGTGCGCTTCGCGCCGTTCCAGGTGCTCGCCGCGCGCGGCCGCTCGCTGGCCGCCGTACCGCACGACCAGCAGCTGGCCTGGCTCGACCGGCTGGTCGAGCACGATCCGACCGGCCTGCTCCAGGTGACACGGCGGCTCGTCGTCGACCCGGCCGACGAGGCGTCCGTACGCGCCGGCGTCGACTGGTGGCTCGAACTGACCGCGGCCGGCGGCGAGGGCATGGTCGTCAAGCCGCTCGCGGCCGTGGCCCTGGGCAAGGACGGGCGGCCGGTGCAGCCGGGCGTGAAGGTCCGCGGACGCGAGTACCTGCGGATCATCTACGGCCCGGAGTACACCCGTCCGGCCAACCTGGAGCGGCTGCGCCAGCGGTTCCTCGGCCACAAGCGCTCGCTGGCGCTGCGCGAGTACGCGCTCGGCCTGGAGGCGCTCGACCGGCTCGCGGCGGGCGAGCCGCTGTGGCGGGTCCACGAGGCCGTGTTCGCGGTCCTCGCCCTGGAGTCGGAGCCGGTGGACCCGCGGCTCTGACGCCCGCAGGGCGAACCAAGGGGTGAACCAAGGGGTGAACCAAGGGACGAACCAGGAGACGAACCAGGAGGCGAATCAGGGCGCGAACCAGGAGGCGAGCCGCTGGACGAGCCGTGGGGCGAGTCACGAGACGACGAGGCGGGGTTCCGGTTCCGCCACTACCCCACCTCGTCGCGCGCGTGACACGCGGAGTACTACGCGCGGGGCGCTCCGCTCGGCCAGGATGGGGCGCATGGGATTCCATGTCGATTCCGAGACCGGGCGGCTGCGCCGCGTCATACTGCACCGGCCCGATCTGGAGCTGAAGCGGCTCACCCCGAGCAACAAGGACGCGTTGCTCTTCGACGACGTGCTGTGGGTGCGCCGGGCGCGCCAGGAGCACGACGGCTTCGCGGACGTGCTGCGGGACCGGGGAGTGGAGGTGCACCTCTTCGGCGATCTCCTGGCGGAGACCCTGGAGCTGCCGGCGGCGCGCAAGCTGGTGCTCGACCGGGTCTTCGACGAGAAGGAGTACGGGCCGCTCGCGGCGGACCATCTGCGGGCGGTGTTCGAATCGATGGACTCCGTGCCCCTGGTGGAGGCGCTCGTCGGCGGCATGACCAAGCGGGAGTACCTGGCGGCGCACCGGGAACCGACCTCGGTGCGCTTCCACGCCCTGGACCTGGACGACTTCGTGCTGGGCCCGCTGCCGAACCACATCTTCACCCGGGACACCTCCGCCTGGATCTACGACGGCGTGTCGATCAACGCGATGCGCTGGCCGGCCCGGCAGCGCGAGACCGTCCACTTCGAGGCGATCTACAAGCACCACCCGCTGTTCACCGGCGCCGAGGCGGGCAGCTTCCACCACTGGTCGGAGGGGCAGGCCGACTACCCGTCGACGATCGAGGGCGGTGACGTCCTGGTCATCGGCAACGGCGCCGTCCTCATCGGCATGAGCGAGCGCACCACCCCGCAGGCCGTGGAGATGCTGGCGCGCCGCATGTTCGCGGCCGGCTCGGCACGCACCATCATCGCCCTGGACATGCCGAAGCGGCGCGCGTTCATGCACCTGGACACGGTGATGACGATGGTGGACGGGGACACCTTCACCCAGTACGCGGGCCTCGGCATGCTCCGCTCGTACACGATCGAGCCGGGCGACGAGGGCCAGTCCCTGCGGGTCACCGACCATCCGCCCGAGCAGATGCACAGCGCGATCGCCGCCGCCCTCGGCCTCCAGGACATCCGGGTGCTCACCGCCACCCAGGACGTCCACGCGGCGGAGCGGGAGCAGTGGGACGACGGGTGCAACGTGCTCGCCGTCGAGCCCGGCGTCGTGGTCGCGTACGAGCGGAACGTCACCACCAACACGCATCTGCGCAAGCAGGGCATCGAGGTGATCGAGATCCCCGGCAGCGAGCTGGGGCGGGGGCGGGGCGGTCCGCGCTGCATGAGCTGCCCGGTGGAGCGGGACGCCGTGTGATGCGGGGCATCCGGTAGGCCGGGCGCGCTGGTGATGCGGGGCATCCGGTAGGCCGGGCGCGCTGGTGATGCGGGGCATCCGGTAGGCCGGGCGCGCTGGTGAGGCGGCCGCGCCCGGCAGGGTGGAGGGGCGGCGGGGGTGGGGCTGTATAAGAATGCTGAATTACGTATACACTTCCAACGTCCTCGTCCCTCGACGCCCCCGACCGCACCCAGGAGCACGCCATGGCCACCGACCTCATCGGCCGCCACTTCCTCAAGGAGCTGGACTTCACCGCCGAGGAGTTCCGCGGCCTGATCGCACTCGCCGCCGAGCTCAAGGCGGCCAAGAAGGCGGGCGCCGAGGTGCAGCGGCTGCGGGGCCGGAACATCGCGCTGATCTTCGAGAAGACCTCCACCCGCACCCGCTGCGCCTTCGAGGTCGCCGCGGCCGACCAGGGCGCTTCCACCACCTACCTCGACCCGGTCAGCTCGCAGATCGGGCACAAGGAGTCGGTCAAGGACACCGCCCGGGTGCTGGGCCGGATGTTCGACGCGATCGAGTACCGGGGCGACGGCCAGGCCGTCGTCGAGGAGCTGGCCGCCCACGCCGGGGTGCCGGTCTACAACGGGCTCACCGACGACTGGCACCCGACCCAGATGCTGGCCGACGTGCTCACGATGACCGAGCACTGCGCCAAGCCGCTCGACGAGCTCGCCTTCGCCTATCTCGGTGACGCCCGCTTCAACATGGGCAACTCCTACCTGATCACCGGCGCCCTGCTCGGCATGGACGTCCGGATCGTGGCCCCCGAGGCGTACTGGCCGGCCGACTCGGTCGTCGCCGAGGCGCAGCGGCTCGCCGAGGCGAGCGGAGCGGTGATCACGCTCACCGAGGACGTCGCCGAGGGCGTGCGCGGCGCCGACTTCGTGGCCACGGACGTGTGGGTGTCGATGGGCGAGCCCAAGGAGGTCTGGGACGCGCGTATCGCCGCCCTCGCGCCGTACTCCGTGACCATGGACGTCATCCGGGCCACCGGCAACCCGGACGTCAAGTTCCTGCACTGCCTGCCCGCCTTCCACGACCTGGGCACCGCCGTCGGCCGCGACCTCCACGCCCGGCACGGGCTGACCGAACTGGAGGTCTCCGACGAGGTCTTCGAGTCGGCGCACTCGGTCGTCTTCGACGAGGCGGAGAACCGGATGCACACCATCAAGGCGGTCATGGTCGCCACGCTCGCCCAGGCGCCGGACGCCTGATCCTCCGGCGCCGGGTCGTCGGACGCCTGATCCTCCGGCGCCGGGTCGTCGGACGCCTCATTGTCCGGCGGTCCGTTGTCAGACCCCCCTGTTACGTTCGTGAGTGTCAGCAACCGCCACGAACAGGGGGACTTGATGAGCGGTGACGACCTGCGACGCCTCGGCGCCGGAATCTACGACCAGTGGACGGCCTTGTGGAACGGTGAGCTGGAGCTCGCCGAGAAGATCATGGCTCCGGACTTCACCCTCCGCTACACCCAGGCGAACACGGAGGCGTTCGACGCCGTCCGCACCCCGGCCGGGCTCGCCGAGATCATCGGGGCGTGGCGCCGCAGCCGCACCGACCTGCGGTTCGCGGCCGAGGGCGAGGCGGTGGTGGACCTCGCCCTGGTGGGCGGTGTACCGACCGGCCTGGTGGCCCGGCCGTATCTGGCCAGCTTCACCGGCGAGGACGGCGGGACCGTCGCGAGGAGCGGGACCGACACCCTTCGGATCACCGGCGGGCTCATAACCGAGGTGTGGTCGGTGTCCTCCGGCGCCGCCGGCCGGACCTTCTACCGCTGACGCCCTGCCGTTTGGCGCACGTTGCCGACCGCCCGCTTGAAGTCGGGGCAGTCGACGATCGGTTCGTGGTCGCAGACGGCCGCGTGGCGCAGGCTGTCGCGGAGCCGGGTGAGCCGGCCGATCTGCTCGTCGAGGTCGTCGGCCTTGGTCGTCATCCGGACCCGCAGGTCCGCGTCGGACGGCCGTGCCACCACGAAGCGGCTCACCTCCGCGACCGAGAAGCCCGCGCCGCGCGCGCAGGTGATCAGGGCGAGGCGCTCCAGGACGTCCGGGTGGTAGGTGCGGCGCAGACCGTTGCGGCCGGCCGGGGCGATCAGGCCCTTCTTCTCGTAGAAGCGCAGTGCCGAGGGCGCGAGGCCGCTGCGCTCCGCGACCTCGGCGATGTCCAGCAGTCCTTCGTCCACGGTCGATCCCCCGTCCACGTCGCTTGACTTGAAGCGCGGTTCAAGTCGCAGCCTACCCGTCATGAACGTCACGAACGTCATGGACGTCACGAAGGTCCATCACCTCAACTGCGGCTCGGTCCGCACCATCGACCCCACCTACGACGGCCCGGCCCCCGCCCCCGCCGTCAACCACTGTCTCCTCCTGGAGACCGAGTCCGCCGGACTCGTCCTGGTCGAGACCGGCCTCGGCCTCGGCGACGTCCGCGATCCCGAGGGCACCCTGGGCGCCGACTGGGTCGCGATGGCGGCGCCCGCGCTCGACGAGGAGGAGACGGCCGTCCGCCAGGTCACCCGGCTCGGGTACGCGCCCTCCGACGTGCGGCACGTCGTCGTGACCCACCTCGACGTGGACCACTGCGGCGGGCTGCCCGACTTCCCCGGCGCCAAGGTGCACCTGCTCGCCCCCGAACTCGCAGCCGCGCGCGCCGAGGCCCCGAGCTACCGCTACCGCCCGGCGCACTGGGCGCACGAGCCCGACTGGGTCACCTACGAGCCCGGCCGCCCCGCCCCGGCCGACCCCGCCGACGACTGGTTCGGCTTCGACTCGATACGCCTGGAGGGGCTGCCGTCCGGGATCCGGCTCGTCCCGCTCGGCGGCCACACCGCCGGCCACGCCGGGGTCGCCGTGCGCGACGAGGCGGCCGGCCGATGGTTGCTGCACTGCGGCGACGCGTACTACTACCACCGCGAGATGGCGGACGCGAAGGAGCCGCATCCGCTGATGGACGTGGTGCAGACCCGCTCCGAGGTCCACCGCGACCTGCGGCTCGGCACCCAGGCCCGGCTGCGCGAACTGCTCCGTGACCACGGTGACGAGGTGGAGGTGTTCTCGGCGCACGACCCGTGGGAGTTCGCCCGCTACGGGGCCTAAGGCGCGCCAGGGCATGGGAATGCCGCCGATTGGGTGAATATGCGCGGTGAGGCTTACCATCGCCTTATTCAGGGGGGTCCGGGTGCAAAACGCCCGGACCCCCCTCTCGCATGCACACCCCGCATGAGCGAGCCTGCACGACCAGAGATGAGAACCACTCCATGTCCTCGCGGATCGACCCCCGCCGGATCAAATCCCCGCAGCGGCTGCTCGCCGAGTCCGGTGCCGACCTCGAAGGCCACGGCCTCAAGCGCACCATGGGGCTGTTCCAGCTGGTGTGCTTCGGCATCGGCGCCATCGTCGGCACCGGCATCTTCGTCGGGCTCTCCGACAGCGTCGCCGAGGCCGGGCCCGCCGTGGTGGTCTCCTTCGTGCTCGCCGCGCTCACCTGCGTCTTCACCGCCTTCTCCTTCGCGGAGCTGGGCAGCGCGATCCCGGTGTCCGGCTCCTCGTACTCCTTCGCCTACGCGAGCCTCGGCGAACGGGTCGCCTTCCTCGTCGGCTGGTGCCTGCTCCTGGAGTACGGCGTCTCCGTCTCGGCCGTCGCGGTCGGCTGGAGCCAGTACCTGAACGAGCTGCTCGACAGCCTGGTCGGCTGGCACCTGCCCGCCGCGCTCTCCGCCGGTCCGGCCGACGGCGGCGTGGTCAACCTGCCGGCCGTGATCGTCATCGCGCTCGCCGCCGTGCTCCTGGTCCGCGGCGTGCGCGAGAGCGCCCGGGCGACCGCCGCGATGGCGGTGCTCAAGATCGCGATCCTGATCGTCTTCTGCGCGATCGGCTTCAGCGCCTTCCGGGCCGGCCACCTCTCCCCGTTCGCGACCCACGGCACGGCCGGGATCACCGCCGGCGCGTCCGTCGCCTTCTTCTCGTACATCGGCTTCGACGCCATCACCACCGCCGGCGAGGAGGTGAAGAACCCGCGGCGCACCATCCCGCTCGCGATCCTCATCTGCATCGGCGTCGTCACCCTGCTCTACGGCGCCGTCGCGCTCTCCGCGATCGGGGCGCTCGGCGCGGGCGCCGTCGGCGACAAGCCGGCCGCGCTCTCGCTCGTCGTCGACCAGGTCACCCACTCGACGGTCGGCGGCGGGATCATCGCCTTCGGCGCGGTCGTCGCCATCGCGTCCGTCGTGCTCGCCGTGATGTACGGGCAGACCCGGATCCTGCTGTCGATGTCCCGCGACGGCCTCGTGCCCCAGGTCTTCGAGAAGGTCTCGCCGCGCAGCGCCACGCCCGTCGCCAACACCTGGATCGTGGCCGCCGTCTTCGCCGTCCCCGCGGCCTTCGCCTCGCTCGACGCCGTCGTCGACCTCACCACCATCGGCACGCTCGCGGTCATGGCCGTCGTCAACATCGCGGTGATCGCGCTGCGCCGCCGCGACCCGGAGCTGCCGCGCTCCTTCCGCGTCCCGCTCTATCCGCTCAGCCCGCTGCTCGGCGTCGGCTTCTGCGTGTACCTGATCTGGGGGACCGGCTGGACGACCTGGCTGGAGTTCGCGGCCTTCCTGGTGGTCGGCGGGCTCGTCTACGCCGGGTATGGGCGCCGCCACTCGCGCTTCGGCACGGAACCGGCGGCTTCCGAGGCCGTCCCGGTGCCGCCTTCCGAGGACGCGTCCGTCGCGGCTCCGCAGGACGTCGCGGTCACGGTTCCTGAGGCCGCCGCCGGCGCGGTACGGCCGGGAGCGTGAACCAGACCGCCTTGCCGTGCGCGGTGGGGCGGTGCCCGCAGTCGCTGCTCAGCGCGCGGATCAGGAGCAGGCCGCGGCCGTGCTCCTGCCAGGGGTCGACCGGAGCGGCCGGATCGGGGCAGACCAGGTTGCCGGGGGCGGCGGGGTGGCTGTCGTGGACCTCGATCTGGCAGCCGCCGGGCGTCGGCAGCAGCTCGACGACCAGCTCGATCGGTCCGTCGCCCGGGGTGTGCTCGACGGCGTTGGCGACCAGCTCGGCGGTGAGCAGCTCGGCCGTGTGGCAGTCGGCCGCGGCCTGCTCCGGGCCCTCGATCTCCGTGAGGGCGGAGCGGACGAGGGCGCGGGCGAGCGGCACGGCGGCGGTGGTGTGGGGGAGGGCGAGGCGCCAGGAGGTGGTGGGGGGAGCGGGGACTTCGAACACGGCGGGGGGTCCGTTCGGGCTCGGTGTGGGGGCGGGCGGGCGTGATGTCCTGGTTTCAACCTTACGGAGTCGTACATCTCGTTCCAGGGGGCGGTCGCCCGTTCCGGCGGGGACCAGGGTCCGGGACCTTCGGCTGGTGGTCACACGTCGCGCTTACGGCGGGCGTCGCGTGCGTGGCTTTATCGCGTACTCGTGACGGTGGTCACAGATGAGTGATACCCTCTGATGGTGATGCCGTACCCGTACGCGCGCACAATCAGGGAGGTCCTCCCGAAATGAGCCCCTTCACCGGCTCCGCGACCCGCACCGAACGCTGGCGACACCTGCGCCTCACGATCGACGACGGCGTCGCCACGATCACCCTCGCCCGCCCCGAGAAGCTGAACGCCCTCACCTTCGGCGCCTACGCGGACCTGCGCGACCTGCTCGCCGAGCTGTCCCGGGAACGGGCCGTCCGCGCCCTGGTGCTCGGCGGCGAGGGGCGCGGCTTCTGCTCCGGCGGCGACGTCGACGAGATCATCGGCGCCACCCTCTCCATGGACACCGCCCAGCTGCTCGACTTCAACCGGATGACCGGGCAGACCGTGCGGGCGCTGCGCGAATGCCCCTTCCCGGTGATCGCCGCCGTCCACGGCGTCGCCGCCGGCGCGGGAGCGGTCCTCGCCCTCGCCGCCGACTTCCGCGTCGCCGACCCCACGGCGCGCTTCGCCTTCCTCTTCACCCGCGTCGGCCTCTCCGGCGGCGACATGGGCGCCGCCTACCTCCTGCCGCGCGTCGTCGGCCTCGGCCACGCCACCCGGCTCCTCATGCTCGGCGACCCCGTCGGCGCCGCCGAGGCCGAGCGCATCGGCCTCCTCAGCGAACTCACCGAGGAAGGCGCCGCCGACACCCGCGCCGCCGCCCTCGCCCGCCGCCTCGCCGACGGCCCGGCCCTGGCCCACGCCCAGACGAAGGCACTGCTCACCGCCGAGCTGGACATGCCGCTGGCCGCCTCCGTCGAGATGGACGCGGCCACCCAGGCGCTGCTCATGCACGGCGAGGACTACGCCGAGTTCCACGCCGCGTTCACCGAGAAACGCCCGGCGAAATGGCGAGGACGGTGAGCGTGCGCGGCGCGACGGAGCCCGCGGACGGGGCGGTGCGCGCACGGGTACCGGCGGCACCGGCGCCCCCGCCCGGTTCCGTCCGGCCCGTCGAACGGTCGGCGGCGTGCCCGCCCGGTTCCGTCTGGCCCGTCGAACGGTCGGCGGCGTGCCTGCCCGGTTCCGTCTGGCCCGTCGATCGGTCGGCGGCGTGCCTGACCGGTTCCGTCCGGCCCGTCGAACGGTCGGCGGCGTCGGAGCCCGCCGGCCCCCCGCCGTCGCCCACCGGCCTGGCCCCCGCGCTGCCCGGACTGCCCGTGGCGCCCCCCGGCCCCCGTACCGCGCCGGGCGGCACCGGCGCGGTACGGAGCGCGGCGGTGCCGCCGCCCGCCCTCCTCGCCGAGGCCGCGCGGCCCGCCGTCCCCCGCACCGGGGCCGTACCGCTCCGCATCGCCGTCATCGGCGGCGGCCCCGGCGGGCTCTACGCCGCCGCGCTGCTCAAGCGCGGCGACCCGGCCCGCGAGGTCACCGTCTGGGAGCGGAACGCGCCCACCGACACCTTCGGCTTCGGAGTCGTGCTCTCCGACGAGACGCTCGGCGGCATCGAGAGCGCCGACCCCGTCGTCCACGCCGCCCTCCGCGAGGAGCTGGTGCACTGGGACGACGTCGAGATCGCGCACCGCGGCCAACTGCACACCTCCACCGGCCACGGCTTCGCCGCGCTCGGCCGCCGCCGCCTCCTGGAACTGCTCCAGGCCCGCTGCGCCGACCTCGGCGTACGGCTCCGCTTCCGCACCGAGGCCCCGCCGGCCGGCCGGCTCGCCGCCACCCACGACCTCGTCGTCGCGGCCGACGGCGTGCACAGCCGGACCCGCGAGGAACGGGCCGACGTCTTCCGGCCCACGATCACCACGCACCGCTGCCGGTACATCTGGCTCGCCACCGACTTCGCCCTCGACGCCTTCCGCTTCGAGATCGCCGAGACCGAGTACGGCGTGATGCAGCTCCACGCGTACCCCTACTCCGCCGACTCCTCCACCGTCATCGTCGAGATGCGCGAGGAGGTCTGGCGCGCCGCCGGCTTCGACGAGCTCGGCGACGATACGGAGGCCCGGAGCGAGTCCGCCGCCCGCTGCGCCAAGATCTTCTCCGAGGCGCTCCAGGGCCGGGGCCTGCGCTCCAACAACTCCGCCTGGACCGCCTTCCGCACGGTCGTCAACGCCCGCTGGTCGCACGGCAACACCGTCCTCCTCGGCGACGCCGCCCACACCGCGCACTTCTCCATCGGCTCCGGCACCAAACTGGCCGTCGAGGACGCCGTCGCCCTCGCCGCCCACGTCGACGCCCGGCCCGGCCGGCTGCCCGAGGCGCTCGCCGCGTACGAGGCCGAGCGCCGCCCGGTCGTCGAGTCCACCCAGCGCGCCGCGGCCGCCAGCCTGCGCTGGTTCGAGGAGATAGCGGACCAACTCGACCGACCACCGAAGCAGTTCGCCTTCAACCTGCTCACCCGCAGCCGCCGCGTCACCCACGACAACCTGCGCCTGCGTGACGCCCGCTTCACGGCCGCCGTCGAGGAGGAGTTCGGCTGCCCGCCCGGCACGCCGCCGATGTTCACCCCGTTCCGGCTCGGCGCACTGACCCTGCGCAACCGGGTCGTCGTCTCGCCGATGGACCTGTACGTCGCCGAGGACGGCGTCCCCGGCGACTTCCACCTGGTCCACCTCGGCGCCCGCGCCCTCGGCGGCGCCGGCCTGGTCATGACCGAGATGGTCTGCGTGAGCGAACGCGGCCGCATCACCCCCGGCTGCACCGGCCTGTGGACCGACGAACAGGCCGACGCCTGGGCCCGGATCACCGCCTTCGTCCACGCGCAGGCGCCCGGCACCGCGATCGGCGTACAGCTCGGCCACTCCGGCCGCAAGGGCTCCACACGCCGCATGTGGGAGGGCATCGACCAGCCGCTCCCGGACGGCAACTGGCGCCTGGTGGCCGCCTCGCCGCTGCCGTACCGCGCCGGCGTCAACCAGACCCCGCACGCGCTCGACCGGGCCGGACTCACCGCCGTGCGCGAGGAGTTCACCGCAGCCGCCCGGCGCGCCGCCCGGGCCGGCTTCGACCTCCTCGAACTGCACTGCGCGCACGGCTATCTGCTCTCCGGCTTCCTCTCCCCGCTCACCAACCACCGCACCGACGGCTACGGCGGCGACCTGGCCGGCCGGCTGCGCTATCCGCTCGAGGTCTTCGACGCGGTCCGGGCGGTCTGGCCGGCCGACCGGCCCATGACCGTGCGCATCTCCGCCACCGACTGGGCCGAGGGCGGTACCACCGCCGAGGACGCCGTGGAGATCGCCCGCGCCTTCGCCGCGCACGGCGCCGACGCCCTCGACGTCTCCACCGGCCAGGTCGTCCCCGACGAGCGCCCCGAGTTCGGCCGCTCGTACCAGACCCCGTACGCCGACCGGATCCGCACCGCCCTCGGCGTGCCCGTCATCGCGGTCGGCGCGATCTCCTCCTGGGACGACGTGAACTCCCTCCTCCTCGCCGGCCGCGCCGATCTCTGCGCACTGGCCCGCCCGCACCTCTACGACCCCCACTGGACCCTGCACGCGGCCGCCGAACAGGGCTACGCCGGCCCCGCCGCGCCGTGGCCGGACCCCTACCGCGCGGGCAGCCGGCGCCCGCCGACCGGCCGCAAGGACCCGTAGACCTCGCCCTTGCCCCCCCGCACCACCCGGAGCACCTCATGAGGATCAACCTGACCAGCATCTTCGTCGACGAGCAGGACAAGGCCCTGCGCTTCTACACCGACGTGCTGGGCTTCGTGAAGAAGACCGAGGTCCCGCTCGGCGGCCACAGCTGGCTGACCGTCGTCTCGCCGGAGGACCCCGACGGCGTCGAGCTGGTCCTGGAGCCCAACCAGCACCCGGCCGCCAAGGCGTACCAGGAGGCCCTGAAGGCCGACGGCATCCCGGTGAACTCCTTCGCCGTGACCGACGTGCGCGCGGAGTACGAGCGGCTGAGCGCGCTCGGCGTGCGCTTCACGCGGGAGCCGGTGGCCATGGGCCCGGTCACCGTCGCGATCCTCGACGACACCTGCGGCAACCTGATCCAGATCGCCGAGTACAAGGGCTGACGCGTCCGTCATGGCAGCGTCGCAGCCGCTGTACTACGTCGACCGCTCGGACGTCCGTGCGGGCGGGCTCGACGGCCTCCGGGCCGGGATGCGCGACCTCGCCGCGTTCGTCGAGGAGCGCGAGCCCCGGCTGCTCGCCTACCACTTCTACCTCGACGAGCCCGCGGCCACGATGACCGTCCTCGCCGTCCACCCGGACTCGGCGTCCCTCGAGTTCCACCTGGAGCTCGGCGGGCCGAGGTTCCGCGCGCTCGGCGCGCACATCCGCCTGCGCACCATCGACGTGTACGGCCACCCGAGCCCGGCGGCCGTCACCCGGCTGCGTGCCAAGGCGGAGATGCTCGGCGGGCGCGAGGCCACCGTCACGCTCCACACCCACCAGGCGGGCTTCAGCCGACCGGATCTCTGAGGGGACTCACTCGGGCAGCCAGGCCGGCCACCACGGCGGGACGTTGCTCGCCGGGCACAGGCCCGAGTCGCCCGGATAGCCGTCCGGGGTGGCCTGCGCGCCCACGTACAGCCAGGCGATCGTCAGCAGCACCGCCACCACCGCGAGCAGCTGAGCCGAGGCCCGGACCGGGCGCGAGGCGGACAGCGTCGCACGGCGGGCCACCATCGCCGTCACGAAGGCGACCGTCGCGCTGCCGCCCGCGAGGACGACGAACTCCAGGAGATGGACGAAACGGTGCTGCGGCTCCCAGGCCGCGTCGCAGTAGGCCCGCGCACGCGCGGTCAGCGCGCTCGCGCCGTAGGCGACGCCGAACGCGAAGGGCACCGTCGCCCACCAGGACAGCCACTGCCAGCCGGAGACCGGACGGGAGATGTGTGTGCTCACTCCGGCGGGGACGGCCCGGGGGCCCGTCACGGTTGCACGAACTCCGCGCCCCGTGCGTGCAGCAGTTCGTGCAGCGCCAGGAAGACCTCCGCCGAGCGGGTGCCCGGCCAGTTCTCCGGGAGCAGTTCGAGGGGGAGGACCGGGTCGGCGTACGGCAGCCGGCGCCAGGAGTCCAGGGCGAGCAGATACGCGCGGTAGGCGTCCTCCGGCGTGGCCGGCGGCCCGGCCCGGAGCACTGGCTCGTGGGCGTCCAGGAACTCCTCGTGCAGCTTGGCGATCGACGGCAGGTCCCACCAGCGGGCCACCGCCTCCGCCGTCGCGGCGAAGCCCAGGTGGTCGCCGCGGAACAGGTCCACGTACGGGGACAGCTCCAGGCGCTCCAGGGTGTGCCGGGTCTCCGCGTACAGCCGGGCCGGCGCGATCCACACGCCCGGCGCGGCCGTCCCGAAGCCGAGCCGCGCGAGCCGGGAGCGCAGCAGATGGCGCTTGTGCCGCTCGGCCTCCGGGACGGAGAACACGGCGAGCACCCAGCCGTCGGCGAGCCGGGGCTCGTCGCGGGCGTAGATCCGGCGGTCGCCGTCGTCGAGCAGCATCCGGGCGTCGTCCGACAGGGCGTACCCGGCGGCGCCCTCCGCCGTCTTCCGCGGCAACAGCAGCCCGCGCCGCTTCAGCCGGGACACCGAGGAACGCACCGAGGGCGCGTCCACGCCGAGCGCGCCGAGCAGCCTGATCAGCTCGGCCACCGCCAGCGGCGCGCCGTCCGGCGACCGGCCGTACGCGCCGTAGAGCGAGACGATCAGGGATCGGGGGGTGTGCTGCTCGGCCACGTGATCACTTTAGGGCGCCGGGTCCGGCCCCGTCGTCCCGGAGCCCCCCGCCGTCCCGGGTTCCGGCGTTCGGAAGCCCGTCGTTCCGGGCTCCGTCGTCCCGGAGCCCTCCACCGTCCCGGAGCCCGTCGTTCCGAAGCTTGGCGTCCCGGAGCCCCTCGCCGTCCCGGGTTCCGTCGTTCCGGAGCCTGGCGTCCCGGAGCCCCCCGCCATCCCGGAGCCCGTCGTTCCGAAGCCTGGCGTCCCGTAGCCCGTCGTCCCGTAGCCGGAAGCGCTGCAGCTTGCCCGTCGCCGTGCGCGGAAGCGCGTCCAGGAAGACGATCTCGCGCGGCGACTTGTACGGGACGAGCCTGGCCCGTACGAAGGAGCGCAGCGCGGCCGCCGTCGTGCCGTCGCGCGGCACCCCGTCCCGCACCACCGCGTACGCCACCACGATCTCGCCGCGCAGCTGGTCGGGCCGGCCGATCACCGCAGCCTCGACGACGTCGGGGTGGGCGAGCAGGGCCTCCTCGACCTGGGGGCCCGGGATGTTGTACCCGGCCGAGATGATCATGTCGTCGGCGCGGGCGACGTAACGGAAGTAGCCGTCGGGCTCGCGGACGTAGGTGTCGCCGGTGATGTTCCAGCCCTCGCGCACGTACTCCGTCTGGCGCGGGTCCGCGAGGTAGCGGCACCCGACCGGGCCGCGCACCGCGAGCAGCCCCGGCTCGCCGTCCGGCAGCTCGCGCCCGGACGGCGAGACGACCCGGGCCTGCCAGCCGGGGACCGGGCGGCCGGTGGTGCCGGGGCGTATGTCGCCGTCGGCGGCGGAGATGAAGATGTGCAGGAGTTCGGTCGCGCCGATGCCGTTGATCAGCTTCAGGCCGGTGCGCTCGTGCCAGGCGTCCCAGGTCGCCGCCGGGAGGTTCTCGCCCGCCGAGACGCAGCGGCGGAGCGAGGTGAGGTCGTGCTCGTGCTCGTGGCCGGGGGCGTCCAGCTCCTCCAGCATCACCCGGTAGGCGGTCGGCGCGGTGAAGAGCACCGACACCCGGTGCCGGGCGATCGCGGCGAGCAGTTGCTGCGGTCCCGCCTGTTCGAGCAGGACCGCGCACGCCCCGGCCCGCAGGGGGAAGACGACGAGCCCGCCGAGGCCGAAGGTGAAGCCGAGGGGCGGGGAGCCGGCGAAGACGTCGTCCGGCTCCGGGCGCAGGACGTGCGCGGAGAAGGTGTCGGCGGCGGCGAGCACGTCGCGGTGGAAGTGCAGACAGCCCTTGGGGCGCCCGGTGCTGCCGGAGGTGAAGGCGATCAGCGCCACGTCGTCGGCGGCGGTCGGCACCGCCTCGTACCGGTCCGGCTTGACCGTCGAGAGGGTCAGCAGGTCGTCGGGGCCGTCGCCGCCGAACGGCGTGACGCGCAGCCCCGGTATCCCGGCCTTGACCAGCTCGTCGAGCGCGCGCACGTCGCACAGCGCGTGGCTGCAGCCGGCCAGTTCGCACATCACGGCCAGCTCGCGGGCCCGCTGCTGGGCGAGGACGGTGACGGCGACCGCGCCCGCCTTCATCACGGCGAGCCAGCAGGCGGCCAGCCAGGGCGTGGTGGGGCCGCGGAGCAGCACCCGGTTGCCGGGGCGCACGCCCAGGTCCCCGGTCAGGACGTGCGCGATCCGGTCCACCCGCTCGCGCAGCTGCCCGTACGTCCAGACGCCGCCCTCGCCGTCCCGGAAGGCGGCGCGCTCGCCGCCGAATCGTTCCACCGTGCGGTCGAGCAGCTCGGCGCCGCAGTTGAGCCGGTCGGGATAGGAGAGGGAGGGCAGTTCGAAGAGCAGCTGCGGCCACTGCTCCGCGGGCGGCAGATGGTCGCGGGCGAAGGTGTCCTGGTGGGCCGAGGGCGTCAGCTCCATGCGTCCGTCCCCCTGTCGGTGGGATCGTCGTGGCGGTGGTGGCTGTCGTGGCGGTGGCGCCTGTCCTGGGGGCCGGTCGTGAACGGCCGGTCGTGCCGGGCGGGCCGGGCGGGCCGGTCCGGCTGCGGGGGCCGGTCCGATCGGTTCGGGGTCGGCCGTCGCCCAAGGAGCGTATCGTGATGGTGACGACAGTCAACGGTTCGCGATAAGGCTCCTGGCGGACACGGCTCCTGACAGACACCGACACCGCTCCTGACAGACACCGCTCCTGACAGGTCGCTCCTGACAGATCGCTCCTGACAGATACGGCTTCCGATACGGGTTCTGGCCTCGCCGGCCCGGGAGAGGGCCCCATGGCCGCATTCTCGCTCGATCCGGAACAGATCACCTGGTGCGCCGAACTGCGCCGGCTCGCCGCCGACCGCCTGCGCCCGCTCGCCGAGAAGGGCGAACCGGGCCGCGTCAACCGCCCCCTCGTCGCCGCCCTGGGCGAGCTCGGACTGCTCGCCCGGCTCTTCGACTCCGGCGCGCTCGACCTGTGCCTGATGCGCGAGTCCCTCGCCCACGCCTGCACGGAGGCCGAGACCGCCCTCGCCCTCCAGGGCCTCGGCGCCCACCCCGTCGCCGCCTTCGGCACCCCCGAGCAGCGCGACCGCTGGCTCCCGGAGGTCGTCGCGGGCCGCGCCGTCGCCGCCTTCGCCCTCTCTGAGCCCGGCGCGGGATCGGATGCCGCCGCGCTGTCCCTGGAGGCCGTCGAGGACCGGGAAGCGGGTGGCTGGCGCCTCTACGGCGAGAAGCGCTGGATCTCGAACGCGCCGGAGGCGGACCTGGTGACGGTGTTCGCCCGAACGGGCGACGACCCGCGGGGCGCCCGCGGCGTCACCGCCTTCCTCGTCCCCGGCGACCGGGCCGGACTCGGCGGCGAGGCACTGGACATGCTGGCGCCGCACGCGCTGGGCAGCCTGGTCTTCGACGGCGTCCGGGTCGGGCCGGAGGACGTGCTCGGTGCGCCGGGGGAGGGGTTCCGGGTGGCGATGGGGACGCTCAACCTGTTCCGGCCCAGCGTCGGGGCCTTCGCCGTCGGGATGGCGCAGGCCGCGCTCGACGCCGCCCTCACCCACACCGCCGCCCGGCCGGCCTTCGGCGGCGTCCTCGCCGACCTCCAGGCCGTGGCGCACCAGGTCGCCGAGATGGCGACCCGAACCGAGGCGGCCCGGCTGCTGGTGTACGCGGCGGCCGAGGCGTACGACCGGGGCGACCCGGACGTGCCGCGCCGCGCGGCGATGGCGAAGCTGTTCGCGACCGAGACCGCACAGTACGTCGTCGACGCCGCCGTCCAACTGCACGGCGCCCGCGCACTCCAGCGCGGCCACCTCCTCGAACACCTCTACCGGGAGGTGCGGGCGCCCAGGATCTACGAGGGGGCGACGGAGGTCCAACGAACGATCATCGCGAAGGAGCTGTACCGGGGAGCCGGCCCCGGGAGCACTGCCGAGGCCGGCTCGCGAACCTCCTCCGAGGCCGCCCGGAGCACTGCCGAGGCCGGCTCGCGGACCTCCTCCGAGGCCGCCCGTAGCTCCGCCGAGGCCGGCTCGCGAACCTCCGCCGAGCCCCGCTCCCAGCCCTCCCCCGAAACCCCCGCCGAGGCAGGAGTCCGCCCATGAGCCTGCACCGCCACAACCCCGCCCAGCTCTCCCCGCCCAGCGGCTTCAGCCACGCCGTCACCGCCACCGGCAGCCGGCTGGTGTTCCTCGCCGGGCAGACCAGTCTCGACCGCGACGGCAAGGTGATCGGGGAGACGCTGCCCGAGCAGTTCGAGACCGCACTCACCAACCTGCTCACCGCCCTCCGCCACGCCGGTGGCACGCCCGCCGACCTGGCACGGGTCACGGTCTACGCCACGGACGTCGCCGACTACCGGCACCACGCGCATGAACTAGGCCGGATCTGGCACCGGTTGGCGGGCCGCGACTATCCGGCGATGGCCGTGATCGGTGTCGTACGCCTGTGGGACGATCAGGCCCTGGTCGAACTGGACGGTTTCGCGGTCGTGGACGAGTGACGGACGCGTGAGACACGTGACGGACACGTGCGCGTGAGGGGCACGTGACGGACGGGGAGGCGGAGGGGCATGCCGGAGATCGAACTGAGCGCCGGGACCATCGCGTACGAGGACACCGGCGGCCCCGGCCCCGTCGTCGTCCTGCTCCACGGCCTGGTCCACGACGCCACCGTCTGGCGCCAGGTCACCGCCCGGCTCGCCCCCGACCACCGGGTGATCGCGCCGACCCTCCCGTACGGCGCGCACCGCATCCCGATGCGGCCCGACGTACCGCTGTCGCCGGACACCGTGATCGACCTGGTCGGGGAGTTCCTGGACCGGCTCGACCTGCGCGAGGTGACCCTCGTCGAGAGCGACTGCGGCCGGGCCCAGACCGTCGCCGTCCGGCACCCCGAGCGGCTCGCCCGGCTCGTCCTCGTCTCGTGCGAGGCGTTCGACAACTACCCGCCCGGCGCGCCCGGCAAGTTGATCGCGCTGGCCTGCCGGATCCCCGGCGGGGTCACCCTGATGGCCCGGGTGCTCGGTCTGAAGGCGCTGCGCCGCCTGCCCGTCGGCATCGGGGCGCTCACCCGGCGACCGGTTCCGGACGCCGTCGTCGACGGATGGCTGGAGCCGCTGCGTACCGACCCGGCCGTGCGGCACGACTTCCGCCGCTACAACCTCGCCGTGCGCAGGGACGAGTTGCTGCGGGCGGCGGAGGGACTGCGCTCCTTCGACCGGCCGGCGCTGGTGGTCTGGGCCGCCGACGACCTGATGATGCCGCGCGAGCACGGGCGTCGGCTGGCCGCGCTGCTGCCGAAGGGGCGGCACGTGGAGGTCGCGGACAGCCGCACGCTGATCGCGGAGGACCAGCCGGAGCGGCTCGCGGCGGAGCTGCGTGCTTTCGTCGCGGAGGGCTGAAGGAGGGCTGAAAGGGGTCGTCCGGGGCGGCGCGGGACCGTTGCTTGATCAACTGGTGACGTCCTGGGGGCGGGCTTAGGGTCGAAAGGTGGACTGACCGGCCCACGGGTCCCTCAGGTGAGGGCGCGATGCGTCATGACTACCCCCAAGCCGACGACCTCGCAGAAGACCGCCGCCCCCCGGCACCAGGGCGACGGCAAGGGCATCGCCCTGTTCGTGATCGCCTCCTGCCAGCTGATGGTCGTCCTCGACATCACCATCGTGAACATCGCGCTCCCGCACATCCAGAGCGCACTGAACTTCTCGACCACCAGCCTGTCGTGGGTCGTCAACGCCTACACGCTGACCTTCGGCGGACTGCTGCTGCTCGGCGGCCGCACCGGTGACATCCTCGGCCGCCGCCGGGTCTTCATCTTCGGCGTGCTGCTCTTCGGACTGGCCTCGCTGCTCGGCGGATTCGCCCAGGAGTCCTGGCAGTTGCTCGCCGCCCGCTCGCTCCAGGGCGTCGGCGGGGCCATCGCCTCGCCGACCTCGCTGTCCCTGATCACCACGACCTTCGAGGAGGGGCCCGAACGCAACCGGGCCTTCGGGGTGTTCGCGGGCGTCTCGGCCGGCGGCGGCGCGATCGGCCTGCTGGCCGGCGGGCTGCTGGTCGAATGGCTCAACTGGCGCTGGGTGTTCTTCGTGAACGTCCCGATCGCGCTGCTCATCGCCTTCCTGACCCCCCGCCACGTCAAGGAGTCCGAGCGCCACCCCGGCCACTTCGATCTGCTCGGCGCGCTCACCTCGACGCTGGGCATGGTGGCGCTGGTGTACGGCTTCATCCGCGCCGCGCAGGAGGGCTGGCGGGACCCGCTCACGCTGGCCTCGTTCGGAGCGGCGGTCGTCCTTCTCATCAGCTTCGTGTTCATCGAACGGCGCTCCAGGCAGCCGATCACCCCGCTGCACATGTTCGCCGACCGCAACCGGTCCGGCACCTACGGCATCATGCTCTGCCTCGCGGCGGCCATCTTCGGGATGTTCTTCTTCCTCACGCTCTTCGTGCAGGACGTCCTGGGCTTCAGCCCCCTCCAGGCCGGCCTCGCCTTCCTGCCCGTCAGCGCGGTCATCGCGGTCCTCGCGGGGATCACCTCCCAACTCATGCCCCGCTTCGGGCCGAAGCCCTTCATGGTCGTCGGCTCGATCTGCCTCGCGGCCGGTCTGTCCTGGCTGACCCAGATCGACGTCGGCTCCACGTACGCCGGCAGCATCCTCGGACCGATGCTGGTCCTGAGCGCGGGCATGGGCATGATGTTCGTCTCGCTGACCCTGATGGCCCTCTCCGGCGTACCCTCGCACGAGGCGGGCGCCGGCTCCGGCCTCCTCAACGCCACCCAGCAGGTCGGCGGCTCGCTCGGCCTCTCCATCCTGGTCACCGTCTTCGGTACGGTCAGCCGCAACGAGGCCCACACCCAGGTCCCGGCCTTCCTGGCCCAGGCGGGCCCCGTGCAGAAGGCCCAGTTCGCCCGCACCCAGCAACTTCCCAAGCCCTGGAGCGACCAGGTCCTCACCAGCGGCGTCACCGCAGGCTTCATCGTGGCCGCGGCCTTCGCCATCCTCTCCTGCGTCATCGCCATCCTCGCGATCAAGGTCCGCCCCTCGGACATGGAACGCCTGCGGGGCGGCGAGATGGTGCCGGGCGCGGGCTGAAGCACCGATGCCGCGCCGCGCCGCAGCCGCAGCGGCCGGACTACTCGACGTCCGTTATCAGTTGCATACGAGCTGCTTCGAAGAGTTCCCGCTGTCCGGCGAGGTGGTTGCCGGTCGCGGTCGTGTCGACCAGGAGCTGGTAGACGCGGCCGGCGTCGCCCGCCACGAAGACCTCGACACGTTTGCGGAGGGTGGTCTGGCCTCGCCAGTGGTAGTCGAGCTCGAGCCAGACGGCATCCCTGCCGCCTTGGCGCGTGGAGTGCGTCGTAGCGCGGAGGCCGGCCATGGACGACTCGGTTTCCTTTCGGTACCAGGCAAGCTGGCCCTCGGCCGCAGCCTGAGCGGTCGGGCCGTACGAGGTGTCGCGCTTCACGACGATCTCGTACGTGCCGCCGCGCGAGGCCCAACCGCTCTGGATCGCGTTCTTGTCGGTCCGTGTCCACCCGTCCGGAACGGCGAACACCGTGGTGAGATCAGCTTCCCGAACCCGGTGCCACCCCTTAGGGAGGGCGGGGAGAGAGGGGCTGGGCAGGGGCGACGTCGCCGATGGAGCCGCGGTGGTCGCGACAGGGGGACCGGAGCCGGCGGGCGAGTGCGCGGTCGACGCGCCGTGGAAGGACGGCACCCCGAAGACGCCGAGCAGGATGCCGGCAACCGCCGCCATCGCCGAGATCAGAGCCGCGACCTCCCCGAGCCGCCGTACAGGAACGCCACCTTGTTGCGGATCCTCCGCCACCGGTCCCCCTCACCGCGATCGGATCAACTCACCGCTCATTGAACGGGATTGCGCCTGCAGGTGGAAGAAGCCCCCGTCGGGCCCCGGCCGCCGTGGAGGTCCTGATCGACGCCGCCATGAAGCCCAGGGAATCGACGACGCGGTGGGTCCCTCTGGCATCCGTTGGCCCGGCCGCGTCCGGAAAGTCGGCCGGTCGCCGCTCTCCGGACACGGCCCGAGGCCGGGCGTCGTACTCGACGTCGTGCCCCGGCGGCTAGAGGTCCGGAAAAGATCTGGCGGTTCTGTGACCTGCCACGTTCACTCTCCCTGAGTGACTGACCTGGGCAGATCGTCTTTCGGCTGTTTCACGGTCGTGCCCGTTGACGCGGCCGAAAGTCCCAGAGCAGTCCCAAAGGGCTCCCATCAGGCGTGTTCTTGGGCTCTCGCCCAGCTCCGCTCTACTCCTGTTGCGTCAGCCCGGGGCCCAGGAACGGACTGGGGTTGCCATGCCAGAAGACATCGACGCTGTCCCGAGCCCTGGTGGCCGCCACGAACAGCAGCGACCGGGCCCGCTGCATCTCGTGGCGGTACCGCACCGGATCGCTCGTGCGCAGTCGGCTCACCGCCTCGCGCGGCACGAGGCCGTCCGACACGCCCGCGATGATCATCCGCTGGTATTCGAGTCCCTTGAACCGGAACATCGTGCCGATGTGCACGCCGCCGTCGCCCTGCGGGCCGTCGGCACGGATCTCCACCGGCCGGATGCCGTGCGTGCCGAGCGTGTAGCCGACCTCGGCGGCCATCTGGTTCGTCGGCACGCAGATGGCGATCTGCTCGTGCGGAATGGCCAGATCGGGGTCGGCGTCCCAGCCCGCGATGAGGGCCGCGATGCCTTCCCGCTCGGCGGCCCAGTCCGGGTAGGAGTGCCCCGACGGCTGCCGTCCGCTGAGTACGGACCGGTAGCCCGCCAGCGTCTCCTTGTCGCCGTCGAGGTCGTCGTAGTCCGTCTCGCCGAGCACGTCGAGCGCGGAGCGGAGGATCTGACGCGTCGTGCGGTAGCTCAGGCTCAGCTTCGACGACCGGCCTCGGATGTTGATGCCGAGGCTGCCCAGCGTCACCTGGTTCTTGTAGATGCGCTGATGGGTGTCGCCGACGAGGAAGAGGTCGTCCGCTTCCCGAGGAGCCATCGCCCGCAGCATTTTCCAGTGTGCGGGGCGCAGATCCTGAGCTTCGTCCACCACGATGTGCCGGTACCGGTAGCGCAGCCAGCCGCCCGATCCGTCCTGGAGGTGGATGTTGTCGAGGCCGCCGGCTTCCTCCCGTTGGCGCGCGATGGAGAGGATCCGCTGCTCGCGACCCATTTCCAGACGGGCGGCGCGCTCGGCGACCTGGTCCCAGGTCTGCCGTCCGAGCCGGTCCAGGCGCTGGGTGAAGCGCTCCGCGAACTGCCAGATCTCGGCGCGCTCACCGCGGGTGATGTTCCGGCCGCGGCCGGCCCGCCGGGCGCGGAAGTAGTCGGTGCGCGTGGCGACGGCCTGCCCCAGGATCACCTGGGTCCATTCGTCGTGCAGGAACTCGGGGTCCCAGCCTTCTTCTCCCAGCTCGTCCAGCAGCGCCCGCCATTCCCGGACGGCCTGGCTGTCGTCCATTACCTGCTTGCCGTTGCCCGGCTCGGCCTCGCGCACGATGCGAAGCGCCAGTTGGTCGACGTGGCTGACCTCGACACGGGCCAGCAGTTCCTCGCCGCCCAGTTCCAGCAGTCGGGATCGGAGGTCCGCGGCGAGGTTCTTGTTGTAGGTGGTCAGCAGAACCGGCTTGTCACGGCCGGGCGGCAACTGCCCCACGAGATGACGTACACGGTGCAGGGCGACGATGGTCTTGCCCGTGCCGGGCCCACCGCCGACCCGGGCGGGGCCCGAGTAGCGGCGTTCCACGAGCTTGGCCTGTGTGGGGTGGAGGAAGACCTTCCAGCGGCTGAAGTCCCCTCCTTCCAGGGCCTCTCGGAGTGCCTCGTCGGACGTGGTGACCACGGTGGCCGGGCGCTGCACCGCGGCCTGGAAGTCATCGGGGTCGACCGGCTCGGGGGCGGCGACGGGTGCGGTCACCTGGTCGAGGACGTCGTCGTACGGCTTGCCGTCGAAGAGTGCGAGCAGGACCTCGCCGGTGAGCTGGGGCGCGTACTCCACCAGGCCCAGCAGCTGGTCCTCGGTGGTGAGCGTCCGGATGACCGGAAGCAGTGGCTCGGCGACGCCGAGCTCCGCCAGCTGGGCGTCCGACCACGCTGCGAAGAGCTCCTGCGGCTTGACCGTTTCAGGCGCGGCCGCAGGAGTGGCGGGTGGGGCCGGAAGGCGGCGAAGGATGCTCTCCTCCACGACCTCCAGGTCGACGTACTCGATACCACCGGTGACCTGGTTGACCTGCGCCGACAGTCGGTCGTAGACGTCCTTGCGGTGCTTGACGGAGACGATCAGCCAGTCGTCCTCGGCGAGCCGGATCAGCAAGGCCCGGTAGTCGTCGCTGACGCGCGCCGACCACAGCCTGCTGTCTCCCTTGAGCTGCTGAAGCTTGAGACCGGTCGTATGCGGATTGGTCTTGAATTTGTGCTGGAAGTCGAAGAAGGCGCCCTTGACCGTACGAGGGAGCTTGAGGATCTCCTTGTCGGCCTTGTCGAGCAGGCGCAGCGTCACGCCCGAGGCGGTCATCGTGTGTGCTCCCCGTCACTGGTGCTGTCGTGGTTCGTGTCCTGGCCTCGTCCGAGCAGCCGGACGACCAGCTCCGCGGCGTCCCAGGCCGTCGCCGTACGGACGTCCCAGCCGGCCGCCGCGAACGCCTTGTCCCTGTCCGCGGCCTCGTGGTCGGGCTCAGGACCGTCGTCCCTGGCGGCGAGGACCACTCCGACGCGAGCTGCGGGCCAGGCCAGTTCGGCCTGCCAGCCCCGCTCGTCGAGTTCGTAGCCGTCCTCGGGCGCCGGCACCCCGGCCTCGGCCAGGGCCAGGGCCAACTCGGCGAGGCCGAGCTCGTCGGGATCGAGATACTCGAGCACCGGGTCCCAGCCCGCGGCCCGGCCGGCTGCCGGGGATGTGCCCGCCTTGGCGACCGCGGCTGCCGGTGGGGCGTCCCGGACGGCACCGACCTCCGCTGCGGACGCCGCGGCTGCGACCGGTGCGGGCTCTTCCCGGGTGATCTCCGTCCGAGTGGACGGCAGCCATCCTTCGCCGCCGGTCACGGTCAGCACCTCGGTGGCGAAGCCGCCGAGGAGGCTGGTGGTGAGCTGGACGCTGTCGCCGCCGCCGTGGTCCAGGAACTGCAGCACGTTGCTCCAGTACAACCACGCCCGCCAGCGCCGCCGGTGGGTGCGCGCGTCGGCCATGGCCTCGGTGCTGTCGTCCAGCACCGTGAGACCCGTCCACACGGGCGGGGTGCGCCTGCCGTCCGCGGCCAGGACGAGTCGGCAGCCGGAGGCGTCGGGGCCGTACACCAGCCGGATCGGTCCCGCCGACCCCGTGGCCGCCCCGCCACGCAACGCCGACAGCAGGGCCGGCCCGAGACCGTCGGCCCCCAGGGCGGCGCCCCCGACGCCGGCCGCGCCGATGAGTCCGGCGGCGGCTGCTTCGGCCCGCCGCTGCCAGCGGGAGGCGTCGGGCGAACGCAAGTACGCGAGCAGGAGACGGGAGGGGTTCACCCAGACGGCGTCGGACAGTTCGCCGGGCAGCCCCCCGCCGATGCGGCTGTAGTAGTCGCGCGCCCGGTTCTGCGCCTCTGCCGGGTAGGGCTCCCAGACCGGGTCGGCCGGACCCGCCGCCGCGTATCCGGTGTCCCGTACGCGCTCACGCCACTCCTTTACGTCGTCGTACGTCAGCTGGAACACCCGCAGCCCCTCGCTGCGCAGACCGGTCCGTTTCGTGGCGTCGTCGGCCAGCCGGTTGTGCGCGGGGGTCGCGTGATAGGCGTAGCCGTCGAGGTACACGGCGACCCGCGGGCTGGGCGCGTCGAGGCGTTCGAGGAGTATGTCGGGCCGAGTGCCGTCCAGTGCGCGCTGTTGCGACACACGCCAGCTCACGGTCGCCCCGTCGTCCCCCGTCAGCCGCAGGTCGAGCGCGTACGTGCCGGCCGATGTGGTGTACGCGTCGGCCGTCGCGCCGGACTCGGTGAGCTTGGCCCATTCCTGGAGCGTCTCGATGAACAGGATCTCGAGGTCGCTCTCGGCCTGCCGCTCCAGCGGGATGTGCCGGGTCGTCGCCACGGGTGACGTCCGCCAGCGCGAACCGTCCTCGCCGAGGAGGTCCTCCAGCATCTGCCGCACCTCGTTGCGGCTGACCTTGTCGTAGTCGCCCGCCGGCACGCGCCGCAGCAGACACTGGTGGCAGCCGTCGAGGCCCTTCTCGAGGCAAGCGCAGCCCTCGATGACGTCCCGTGCCTTGAGCAGCACGTCCCGGAAGCCGTCGGCGGATGCGAGCCGGTGCAGGTAGCCGGTGCCACCCGGAAGGCGGTCGTAGACCACGAGGAACCGCCGCGGCCAGTCGGAGCCGTCGACGCCCGTGTGGTCGGGCATCGTCGCCTCGGCGATGTCGATGTGGTCGGGATCGCCGCCGTACTGCGCCGCGATGCCCGCGAACAGCGCGGCCGTGAACGACGCCAGCCGTTCCTTTGCACGGGCCACGGAGGCGGGCAGCAGGATGCGCACCGCTTCCGTGGTCAGCTCGTGCGCGAGCAGCAGCGGTACGTCCTCCCCCTTGCCCTGCTGCCCGTCCGATCCGGCCGTCGCGTTTCCCTTGATCCGGCGCCGCGGACACCACAGCAAGTGGTGTGCGGCGGCCGCGGTGCTCGCCGCACCGGAGTCCGTCAGTGCGTGCTGGGGCACGTCCACGACGGGACGCCCCTCGGCCGTAGCGCCGCCGCAACTGGTGCACACATAGAAGGGATTGAGCCGCACGTCCACGCCGGCGAGGGGCACGGTGCTGCTGCCCTCTTCGCGGTCGAGCCCCAGGTTGAACGTACGGATCTTCGCCTGCCGGGTGAAGTCCACACCGAAGACGGCCGTCTCGTGCCGCCAGGAACCGGGGATGATCCGCTCGGGATCGATGTCGACCGTCGTCAGCACCGCGTAGTGCCGGCGGTCCCGCTCGTCGCGGTCGTCACGCACCCGGGCGTCGTCCCGCTTGTCGCGCGAGACGACGCGCCTCGGCTGGAGCACGTGCTGCACGCAGCCCGCGTCGGCGATCTCCCGCCCGCCGCAGCGAGGGCACGGACTGGTGTCCTTCTTGGCATTGTGCGTACGGGCGTATCCGCACGCCGGGCACAGCCGCCATTCCGCCCAGGCACGGCGGTCTGGAGTGCCGACGTCGAGCGCGCGCACCACGTGCCGATAGCCGTTGACGTAGAAGCTGTTCCCAGGCGCCAGTTCGGTCAGGGCCAGCTTGCGGGAGCGCTCGTAGTCCCTCGTCTCGCTGCGGTACACCCGCTTGGCCGGGCCCCCGGCCGGGCCCTCCGACCGGGTGTCCTCCTCGTCGTCCGGGGTCTCCGTCCAGTACAGCGTCGCTTCCAGCTGGGTGGTGGTGTCGGTGAGGCTGTAGTTCGGCAGCAGACCGAGTTCCACCAGCGTGCCGTGCGCACTCGACTGGCTCAGTTCCCTCAGCAGATCCCCGGCGCTGCGCCGCTCGGCGAGCAGTTCCCGGCGCTCACGGTCCTGTACGACGTCCGTGCGGACCAGATGCCCGGCGGCCTCGTCGATCGCCGCGATCCTGCGACGGAGCTCCTCGCGCCGCCCGGTCCAGTCCTCCTCCGCCTCCTGCAGCGCCCTGACGATGCCGCTGGTGGCGTATGCCCTGAGCTCTTCCGCCGCGTAGGCCGACACGCCGACTTCCGAGTCGTCCGCGCCGCTGCCGGCCGGGAACAGGTCGAGGAACTCCTCGACCAGCGTGGCGCCGTGGGTCTGCGCCGCGTCCGCCAGGTCCTGACACCAGCCGGTGGTGCCGAACAGGGCGGAGGACAGCCGGGGCACCGGCGCCAAGAGTTCACCGTCGGACGTTCGCAGCTCGCCGCGAGCCGCCAGATCCAGCAGCCTTGCCGTGTACTGACGGCGCAGGATCTCCACGGCCGACAGATAGCAGCCGGGAGGCAGGATCCTCCCCGCGATCATCTCGCGCGGCTGGTCCAGGTAGTACAGATCCCGGGCGCGGCGACCGCCGAACGCGACCACCAGCGCATTGCCCGTACGACGTCCCGCACGGCCCGCCCGCTGTACGTAGTTGGCGGGGCCCTTGGGCAGCGAGCCGAGCAGGACGGCCGACAGTTCCCCGATGTCGATGCCGAGTTCCAGCGTGGGGGTGCACGACAGTACGTTCGGGTCGGTGTAATGCGTACCCGCCTTGAAGCTGCGTTCGACCCGCTCGCGTTCCGGCCTGCTGAGCATGCCCGTGTGCTCCGCCGTGACCACGCGGAACGTCCCGCCGGTCAGATAGAGCCGGCGGTAGTAGTCGCCGGTGTAGTCCCGCTCGCGGACCGTCGAGCCGAACCCGGAAGTACTGGAGCCGCTGCGCGGCATGCCCGGCTGGGGTGCGGTCAGAATCCCCTTGCACCGGTAGCGAGGGCACGGATGCCCGTACCAGCGGGTGCGGCGCTCCGGCGCCACCACCTGCTGCCAGCCGCAGTCCTCGCAGCTGACGAAGGCCTTGTTGACGACGGCGTCGTCGAGGAGCCGCGCCTCGATGTGCCCCGGCTGCAGACCGTAGAGCCGCGTCTGCCGGTCACGGGTGGTGCGCACCGCGAGCACCCGCTCGTCGGCGAGGGCGGGCAGCAGCCGGCGCAGGTACTCGGTGGCACCGGCGGCGTCCAGCCCCAGACAGCGACGGGTCCAGTCCTGGTACCAGCCGAGACGCCCGGTGAGCGTGTCGAACTCGGACTTGTCCTTCTGCCCGTCCAGAAGGAAGCGAGGAGGAGCGACCCCCTCGGGGAACGCGGGCATGCCCTCCGGCCTGTGACCGGAGATGAGGTACCGGTTCGTGCCGGCTTCCTTCATCCAGGTGTCGAGCCAGCGGTGGTGCACCGCGCCGCGCAACCGGAGGCGCTCCAGCAGGCCGCGGACGTAGGCGAGGTAGCGGTCAGGCGTGGGCAGCCCGCCCGTGACCAGCAGCTGGCCCGGCAGGGACAGATGGATGTCGCGGGCGAGAGCCGTGACGCGGTCGGGCTCCGCGACCACCACTTCGGCCGCAGCGGTCCGCGTGAGCTCCAGGGTGCGCCCCATGCGGCTGCGCAGCCCGAACTCCATGACGGTGGCGAACGCGAGACGCTCGCCGATCAGCTTCCATGTCCGAGCGTCGCCGGTGCCGCGTCCCGAGAGGAGGCGGTCGACGCCGGGCTCGTCATGGAGGTCGGGGGGCACGACGGCGGCCAGCGCCTCCGGGTCGTCCACCGACTCCAGTACGTGCCCGATCAGGTCGTTGAGCGCGGTCGGGGCACCCGACTCGTCCAGGTTGTGTGCGAGCAGCGAGCGCAGCGAGAACTTGTACGAGGCGTTCGCGACGTACCCGGCCCGGTGGGCCGCGTCCTGGGTGGAGTCGTTGAAGAGCAGCGTCTTGCGTTCTTCCGGTACGAGCGCGATGTCGCCGCCCGTGAACAGCTGGGTGACGGTCGCCGAGGCGAGCGCCGCCTGCGCGGTACCGAGGAACCGGATGCTGTTGTCGGTGTGGCAGGCCGGGCAGCGGTCGTCCTTGGCGGCCCGGTCGGCCGACTTCTTGTCGAGCACGGCCAGGGCGAACCAGGCGTCGATCAGTTCGCCCGCGTCCGACGGCGTCGGCAGCCGATACGTGCCCTGGCCGCCGTCCAGCACCACCACCGACAGCGGGTCGACCCCACCCGCCTCCGACGGCCGCGCGCCGGTCAGCGCGTCCAGCGTCTGCTGCCGCTCGCTCTGTGTGGCGGCGATGAAGTAGCGGATGCGCCGCTTGTCCCGGCCCACGGCGGACCGCCAGATCCGGTCCTGCGCCATGACCAGTCGTTGGGGATCCGCCTCCGGGGACAGGGCCGCCCAGCCGGAGCGGCCGCAGTTGCGGCAGTACACCGCAGGCAGATGCACCTCGGCCGGCCGGACCGCGGTGTCGGCCCCGGGCAGCGGCTGCGGCCGGGAGGAGGACGACGGCCAGCCACCGGACGAGCCGTCGGACTCCTCGTCGGTGACCGGAGCGGCGTGCAGAGCGGCCCGGCGAGCCGCGGTGCGGTCGTCCTCGTACCAGCGGAACTCGGGCGTCGCCCCGATGCCCCGCAGCACACGGGTGACGGGGCGGACCCACAGGTGTGCCTCGATGTGCAGCAGCGGGCGAGGCCGGCGTTCGTCGGATTCCGGGTCCTGGGCCGCCGACAGCAGGGCGACGAACCGGGCCAGCGCCTGCAGGACGAGCTGCGGATTCTCGCGTGCCGTGCGCCCCCACGCGTATCCGAAGCGGGCCAGCCGGTCCCGCAGCCCCCACTCGTCCAGTGGCTCCCCGCCGAGCAGCGACAGCACGCCGTGGGTGAAGTCGTGGCGCTTGAGCAGGCGCCCGATGCGGAACGCGTCGAGGCCGGAACGGCCGAGCAGCCGCTCGGCCAGCCGGTCCAGGTCCAGCAGATCGGGCTTGGCCTCCACGCCGGGCCCGCCGGAGAACTCGATGACCTCCTGCGGGGTCGGCGGCTCGGGGAGCTCGTAGTCCACGGCGCCCGTGAACTCCTCGGCCGACATCCGCTCCTCACCGACCACGGCATCGGCCGGGAAGGGCATCCCGAACACCCGCGACGCCACGTCGAGGATGCCGCCGGCCTCCTTGCCCGGAGCGCCCTCGCCCAGGGTCGCTGACGTCGCCACCGGGCAGATCGACCCGAGCGGCCTGCCCGGCCGCGAAGCACCCGTCGCTGCGGCGAGCCGCCGCAGCAGCATGGCCACATCGGTGCCCTGCGCCCCGTCGTACGTGTGGAACTCGTCCAGCACGACGTAGGTGAGGTCGGCGCCCTCCCACAGCGGACGGTCCTCGCCCCGCTGGAGCAGCAGGTCGAGCATCTTGTAGTTCGTGATCAGCACGTCCGGCGGTGACACGCGCATCTCCTCGCGCCGCGTCATCACCCGGCGGAAGTCGGTGTCGGGCCGGTCACCGATGTACAGACCGGCCGTGACCTGCGCCAGCTCGGGTCGAGCCAGGTAGTCGCCGATGCGGCCGGCCTGATCGGTGGCGAGCGCGTTCATCGGATACAGCAGGACGGCCTTGACGCCCCGGTGCCCCTGCGCGCGTTGGCGGCGACAGTGGTCGAGCACCGGGATGAGGAACGACTCCGTCTTGCCGGACCCTGTCCCTGTGGTCACCAGGGTCGGCCGGGCCGGGCCGTGCAACGTGGACAGGCGGCCCCAGGCCCTGGCCTGATGCCGGTACGGGGCGAAGCCGGGGAACCCCGCCGTCCACTCCAGCTCCCGCTGCCAGCCGTCGTCGGCGACATGGAACGGCGTCCTGATCCGGAGGTACGGCCCCCGGAAGATCCCCGTCTCGGGGTGCCCGAGGAAGCGCTCCAGGGCGCGCCGCGTGTCCTCGTCGGCGAGGGCGTACGTCGTCGTGAGGTACTGCGTCAGACTGCCGCGCAACTGCGCGGCGGCCATGGTGGGCTTCACGACGGTCCCCTCTGTCTTGCCAATGCCACGATGATCCGTACCACCGTATAGAGCTTCCTGCGTTCTGGGTGAGCTGGGGTTATGCCGCCTCGTGCCGGGTCGCGACGTCCTTCGCGAGGTCCAGGAAGGAGCGGTTGTCGATCCGACGGTTCACAACGCAGGGCCCAATCGTGGAGCAGCCGGGCGCAGCACGGCCGTGGTCGGCAAGCGGTGCCACGGCAGACGCACAGTCATGAGCGCGCAGACGTCGGGGGGTTCGGCTGCCGAGCTTCACGAACAGTACCTCGCTGGTCACAGCGCTACCAGGTTCTTGAACGTTCCAGCCACGAAGACCGAAAAGGCGTCATTACGCGCGACAGCAATCGCGGCCGATCCTGAAACGGAAAGCGGGAGCAACGAGGAGAGGCGCGAGGGAAGAGGACGCGGGCAGAGCCGAGGGGGAGCCGCCATGTCCGAACCGCTGTACGTTCCCGTCCTGCCGGTGAAGCGGCACGCCCGTCAGGCGTACCGGCAGCTGAGTCCAGCTGTACAAGCGGCTGTCGTGCCGCTGTGGAATCTGCCGCCCCGTGCGGGTCTGCACCCTGACGCACTCGCCATTGGGGTGCGAGAGGACCTGTGGAGCGTGAGAAAGAGCCATCGCCACCATCCGGCCTGGGTCGACGCCCCGTTCGCCGACGAGGCACAGCTGTCGGTGCTGGCCGACGCGTTGTCCCAGGACGCCGACGTGAGTCCGCTGCGCCCCGTGACGGGGCCCGACCGCTCCGAGGCTCATCAGGCCGCGATGCTCGAACACGCCCGGTCCACCGGGAACGGGCTCGGCATACGCGTCATGATGCCCGGCGAGTGGGACGACGTTCTCGGTCATGCCGTCCGTGACCTGGTCGCCCGCGTCGATCCCGCCGTCGAGGCGGACCTCCTGCTCGACCTGGGCGCTGTCCGTGCCGACCGGACCGACGCGGCGAAGGAGTCGCTGCGTGCCCTCGACGCCCTGGTGCCGCTCACCCCCTGGCGGACCGCCGCCGTCCTCGGTGGCGGCTTCCCCGAAGTGACCGCCCGGCTCGTGGAACACGGCACGGCCGTGGAGCCACGCTGGGACTGGCTCGTGTGGCGCGATCTGAACCGCAGCGATCGAGGCTTTGTCCGCGGGCTTGCGTACGGTGACTACGGCATCGAGTCCAGCCGGAGCATCGCTCGCGGCCCCTCCTCCGGCAGCGGCGGCCCGCCCTGGGGCGTTCTGCGCTACACCACCGACGAGTCGTTCGTCCTCCTGAAGGTGCCGACAGGAGGCCCCGACCGGACCGCCGCCATCCGGGCCGCCGCGCGGGAAGTCCTTGCGCTGCCGGACTTCCGCGGTGCGGCGGCGAGCAAGGGTGAGACCTGGCTGCGTGACTGCGCGCACGGACAGGGCCCGAAAGGCACCGGAAACGCCGGGGTCTGGCTGCAGAAGGGCAGCGTCCAGCACATGACGTACGTCGTCCGGAGCCTGCAGCCCTGACCCTGTCGTGGTGCGGGCTCAGACGAAGAGCGGCTCCAGCGGCGTCTCGCCGGCCAGGATCCGCCAGGCCGGCACGCGGACCGTCCGTGTCACCAGTCCGGGCTTCGCCCCGGACCCGCCGGACGGCAGCCCCGGCAGCAGGTCGCCCCGCGCGTGCGTCAACCGCAGATGGCGGGCCGGGTCCTGCCCGTGTTGGGGGCCGGTGTCGATGAGGACCGCGGTGTTCGCCCCGTCCGCGGTGAAGAGCAGATCGACGGTGTGTCCGCCGACCACCGCCTCGCGCTCCAGATCGGTGACGCCACGGCGACCGAGGTAGTCCTGGAGCCGGTCCGTGAGCTCCTCACGCAGGACGCTGCGGGGCTTCGCGTCGAAGGCCATACCGGTCCCGTCCACCGTGGTCCCCGCATCCAGCACCTTCGACCGCTCCGCAAGGAGCGCCGGAAGCCCCGCCTGTCCCTGCCAGAAGGCATGGCTGCCCACCGTGATCAGCTGCGACTTGGCCCGCGTGACGGCGACATTCCAGAGGTTGACCTCACTCGCCACCCAGTGCGTCGTGCGGGGAGGGGTGTTGCCGGTCGCCACCGGGCTGAGGACCATGACGTCCCGCTGCCCACCCTGGAAGGCGTGCACGGTACCGACCCGGACACGGTCGTCGTCCGCCCACACCCGTGCCAGCGCCTCCTTCTGGGCGCGGAACGGAGTCACGACGCCCACCGTCGCATCGTCCGGAAGCCGCGCGAGCAGCTCGTCCACCGTCTCGCGTACCTGCTTGGCCTCCGCCGTATTCCGCCAGGACCGGCCACCCGGGCCCAGCGCGGACGCGCCGTGCGGCACATCGACCCAGCCCAGCGCGGGAGCAGGATCGCTCAGCCCGACCGGATCGAGCGCCGGCACCTGCCTCCTGACGTCGGTGAGGACCTGCAACTGTCCCGCGTAGCAGTAACCGTTGACGACATCGGCGATCGCCGGATGGCACCGGTAGTGCTCGTCGAGCAGCAGTGCCTCCTCACCGTGCTGCGCGGCGGCATGGTACGAGGCGTACACGTGGTACGTGAGCCGGTGATCCTCCAGCTGCGCCGCGCTCAGCCCCGCCCGCACGCGGGCCTGCCGCTCCTGCTGAGCCGTGACCCCGGGAATGTGCCCGAGCTGCATCGGGTCGCCGATGATCAGCGCCCGCTTCGCCCGGAACAACAGAGGCAGCACCGAGGGGATCGAGCACTGGCTGGCCTCGTCGATCACGACGAGGTCGAAGAGCTGCGGAGCGAGTTCGAGCTGGCGAACCGAGTGGGTGCTGATGGCCCAGCCCTTCATGTGTGCCATCAGATTGCGCTGGCTCTTCCGGAAGTTGGAGCGCTGACGGAGGGCCTGGAGCCGCTGGGTCATCAGCGACCGCCCACGGGCCATGGCCTCGGCGGACACGGCCCGGGCCAGCTCGCCGGAGGTCTCCGACAAGCCCGCGCGGCTCTCCAGACGCGCCTGCTTCAGCGCCTCCTCGTCCAGGGCGAGATGTTCCGGTACGAGGCTCCTGAGCGTGCCTTCCACCGCCGCGACCTCCGCGAGGGCAAGCAGGAGCTCGGGCGGCACCGGCCGTTCCGAGGCCCACGTCGGCCATGCCTCCGCCGAGGTCTCACCAACCGAGTCGACGAACGCGGACAGGGCCCGCCCCCTGCGCCATCGGCCGAAAGAGAGCCACCGGGCTGCGGCAGCCCTCCGCGCCCGTTCCTCCCAGCCGGCGAGCGCGGCGGCTCCGCCCTCGGCCCATGCCCGGTCCAGCAGCTCCACCGGCAGCTGGAGCTCGTCCGCGCGGCGCGCACGTTCCCGCAGCAGCTCCAGCAGCTGCGCCTCCTCGCCGATCAATCGCGCCGCCTCGGCCTCGTGCACGGCGGCGCGGGCGTGCCGGTTCCTGAGGTCGCCCGCCACGGTCGACGAACTCCGCGCCGGGCCCTCGACCGGCTGGGCGAGCAGCCGCTCCAGCTTCGCCGCCTCGGCTTCCAGGGCCTCCTTGTTCCCCGTCCGCATGAGCAGCCCGGGGGAGATCGCGTCGCAGCGCTCGGCCACCACGTTCACGGCCTCGTTGTTCGTGGACGCGACGAGGACGGACTGTCCGGCGGCGACCGCGGTGGCGACCACCGCCGCCACCACTTCGCTCTTCCCGGTGCCGGGCGGCCCGGTGGAGACGGTGAGCGGCCGGGTCATCGCGGACGTGATCACCTGCGCCTGGCTCTCGTTGCAGGGCCCAGGGGAGACCACGACCGGCGCGCCGCGCCCCAGGGTTCCGCCATCGCCACCACCGGTCAGAAGCGCGTCCAGCGCGGTACCGGAGATCTGGGCGGTGCGCGTGGACATCTGGAGCAGGTTCTCCACGAGGCCGGCGGTGGCGGTCCGCTCAAGGCCTGACGGTGCGAGGAGGACCGCGGCGTTGTGGGCGCCCGGACGCAGCGAGTCCATGACGGAACGGTCGCTCAGCGAGGACAGATCGAGCGGTTCCAGCTCCGGGAGTTCGAGCCGTGTCAGGAGTTCCCGCACCGCCTTGAGCATCTGGGTGGCGTTTCCCTCCTGCCAGGTCGGCTGCCAGCGGGCGAGCAGCTCGGCGGCCTCTTCGTCCTCCAGCAGTTCCGTGAGCACGCCGCTGTGCGGGAAGGGCACACCGCTCGGCCTCAGCTGGTCGATGCCGTTCTCGTCCGGTGCCAGCTCCATCGGCTGGATGAGCAACGGCGCGATGCGCACCGCGGCCCGACGTCCGCCGTTACCACCGCGCTCGGGCAGGGTGACGGCCGGATACCCGTACCAGTACTCCTGCAGTGCGGCCTCGTCGACCTTCGCACCGGTGCTCTTCGGCTTGGGCAGCTGGGCAGGGGCGCGAAGACCGGACTCCAGCCCGGACTGAATCTCCTCCGAACCCTTCCCCAGCAGGAAGTACGCGGAGTCCCGGCCGCTGTCCCGGTCGGGCAGCATGCCCGACGCGGCCTGTGCCCCCAGACAGTGCACGTAGTACCGCAGGAGGCGCTGCCAGTCGACGCCGTCCTGTGCGTCCTGGGCGGCGAGACTGCGCGCCTTCAGCAGGGCCGAGGAGGGCGGGAGTCCGCCCTCGGCAATGTCCCGTGGTGGTTCGGGGAGCTGGACGGATCGCGCCACCGAGCGGGCCAGGGGCAGGGTGTGCGTCGCACGGAAGGTGGACTTCGTGGGCCGCTGCTCCTCAGGCACGCCGTTCCGCACCATCTGCGCAGTCAGATACTCGAAGAGGTCGTCCGGCGTGACCCAGCCGCTGTCCTTGATCCGACCGCTGCGCAGCCCCTCGACGATCTCGCCGGTGAACCGGGAGGTGCCGAGCGAGGACCCGGCCGGCGCCATCGCCGAGGCGGCCTGGAGGGCGTCCGAGGCGGTGATGAAGTACACGCCGGTCGGCCGGAGCAGCGTGCTGGGCGCGGGCCGCTCGCTGCCATCGGACGCCCCCTTGGCCGTCCACCCCTGGACGACGGAGCCGCTGGAGCAGCAGTCGAGCAGCACGACCTTCGAGGCGGCCCGGCAGGACTGGAGCATCCGCTCAAGGAACTCCGCCGGCACGGCGGTGCCCGGCAGGTCGTCCGGATCGGTGTCCCGGGTGAGGAAGTACAGCTGCCCGTCGGCCTCGCAGAACTCCCCGTGCCCGCTGAAGTAGAGCAGCGCCGTCTCGCTGGCCTGCCGCTCCTCCAGGAACTCCTCGATGGCGTGCAGCATCTCGGCGCGCGTCGGCTCCGCGACCATCGCGCAGTCGTTGTACATGCCGATCTCGGTGCTCTCCAGCACCGCCTGCATGTAGTGCAGGTCCGCCCGCACAGCAGGCAGATCGTGATACCGCTCGCTGTCGTACGTGGATACGCCGATGAGCATGGCGTACCGATCGTTGTCGCTCACGCCGCGCCCGGCCCGTCCTGCTCGTCGCCCTCGCCGGCCGGACCCGCGTTTCCGCTGAGGAAACGCTCGATCTGCGCGTCGTCCGCGCGGGCCTGCTTGCCGGAGATGGTCAGCGTCGCACCGTCGGGCCGCGTGACGACGACGGTCCGCTGCGGCACCCGGGCCAGCCAGATCTGAATGGCCGCGGCGGCCAGGGAGCCGCCGCCGAACACCAGGCCGAGCAGGTCAGCGACCGGCCCGCCCTTGAAAGTCTCGGCCTCGCTGGTGCCCACGGGACGGGCCGGCACGTCGAGCGCGGCCTGCGGATCGGTCTCGACGAGCGCGGCGAGCAGCTCGCGGGCCTCGCGCCGGGCGCGCAACGGATCCTCGTCGACGACGGAGATGCGGTAGCCGGGGGCGGGGTCGGTGTGGGTGGTGCTCACGTTCGCTGTCTCCCTCTTGGACTTTCCCGTGCGGTGCACACACTGCACACACGGACGGACGACGCTAGCGGCACGCACGGACAGACGGTCGGCCCGTTTCCGAAACCTGCTGGTCATTGGCGTGAAAGGCACAGCTCAGCCCACACGGTCTTCCCGGGAGCCCCCACGCGCGGCGCCACCGCCCACCGGCTCGCCAACCGCGCCACCACGAGCAACCCGCGCCCCGACTCGGCGTCCCCGGGCGGCTCATGGGTGGAGAGCAGAGGTACGCGTTCGGTACGGGTGTCGGTGACCTCGATACGCAGGGTGTCGGCCGAGCCGGTGAGCCGGAGGTGGAAGTCCCGCCCGGCGACGTGCCCGTGACGCACGGCGTTGCTGGTGAGCTCGGCGGCGATGAGCGTCAGCGTCTCGTTGGTGGTGGAGGCGCACGGGTGCCCCCACGCGTCGAGGCGGTGAGAGACGAGCCGACGGGCGAGGCGGGCGCCGCGCGGGGAGGACGTGAAGCGCATGGCGAACTCAAGGGCCGCCGGTGCGGTGGAAGTTTCGCTGTTCATGGGACACAGGCTGGCGTGCGCCGCTTACGCCGAGTAAGACACGCAGCGCTTACAGGGGGTAGCGGTAGGCGACGTGTCGGTGCCTGTAGGCGGCGCGGAGCGTGACGGCCGACGCGGAGCGGCGTTGGCCGGTGGAGGTGATGGCGCGCATGAACGAACCCACCCAGCAGCCGGACGACGACGAACCGGACGGTGACGCGGCGCCGGACCCCGGCTCTGGCATCCTGCGCGTCTTCGGCCGCCAGTTGAAACGGCTCCGGGTACGGGCCGGGGTGGGGCGGGCGGAGTTCGGAGCGCGGCTGGGGTACTCGGCCTCGACGATCGCGGTGTACGAGCAGGGGCGAAGGGTTCCGCCGCCGCGCTTCATCGACCAGGCGGACGAGTTGCTCGATGCGGGCGAGGTCCTGAAGGAGATGAAGGAGGAGGTGGCGCGGGCGCAGTACCCGGCGTTCTTCCGCGATGCGGCGAAGTTGGAGGCGGAGGCGGTTTAGCTCCATGTGTACGCCAACCAGGCCGTGCCGGGGCTGTTACAGACGAAGGAGTACGCGCGAGCCGTCTTCGGGATGATGCGCCCGCCGTTGGACGAGGAGGAGATCGAGCGGCGCGTCGCAGCCCGGCTGGCGCGTCAGGAGATCTTCGCCCAGCGCCCGTCGCCGCTCATGAGCTTCGTGATCGACGAGTCAGTGCTGCGTCGACCGATCGGTGGCCGGACTGTCCTGCGAGGTCAGTTGGAGCAGATTCTGCTTGCCGGTCACCGCCGGGCTGTCGAGATCCAGGTGATGCCTCTGGACAGTGAGGAGAACGCCGGCCTGGCTGGCCCGTTCACCGTGATGGAGACGAGTAAAGGGCACAGGATCGCGTACGTTGAGGTCCAGAACGTGAGTCATGTACACAGCGAGCGGCGGCTCGTGTGGGGCCTGGAGATCAAGTACGGAATCCTGCGCGCGCAAGCACTCACACCTCAGGCGTCGCTCGGCTACGTCGAGAAGTTGCTGGGAGAGCTATGAAGACCATGGTGGGGACGACGCAGGGGGCTGGGCTGGTCTGGGTCAAGAGCAGCTACAGCAGCGAGGAAGGCGGCGAGTGCGTCGAGGTGGCTGAACGCCTGGGCAGCGTCCATGTGCGCGACTCCAAGGACACGAACCGGCCTGGGCTCGTGGTCGACGGATCTGCGTGGACCGCCTTCGTCGGCTTCGCGAGCCGGTAGTGCAACGAGGTGGCTGCCCCGGACCTCGAAGGGTCCGGGGCAGCCGCATGTCACGCCGCGTTCTCCCCGGCCGCCTTGCGCGCCGGGGGTGTCCATCGCCCGAGGGCGATCTCCTTGTCCAGCCGCGCCTGGAAGTGCGCGTGCGCTGCGCGCATCTCGGCTTCGCGGTCGGCCTTGTAGAAGGGCGCGACGTAGCCGGCGGGGGGCGGGGTGTTCGCGGGGTCGGCGAGGTGGGCTTCGAAGTCGAGCCAGTCCTGCTTGGTCTGGCCGTGGCCGTACGTGTTGAAGTTCTCGGCGATCTTGCGACCGTTGGCGTCGAACCAGGTCCTCGCCTCGTAGTCGTGCAGCTGCGGGTAGCGTGACTTGAAGATCGCGACGAGCTGATCGGCGGTGATGCCGAGCCATACGGAGACGAGGGCGTCCAACTCGACGAGTGCGGCGCGCCGTTCGTGCTCGGAGCGGAGCGGGGTGGCGTACTCCCAGCTGGACTTCAGTCCCGCGGCGAGAGCTTTCAGGCCTGGCCAGGGGTAGGTCCAGTCCTCGTAACCCGCCCAACGCGGGTCGAACAGCTCCTCCCAGAGGGGGGCGTAGTGGTTCGTGAGGGCGTTCAGACGGAGGGTCCGCAGCAGGAGGGCAGGAGCCAACGGGTGCTTGGCGTCTGGTGCGGGCATTTTCCGTGCCTCAGTGAGCTGAAGGTCTCCGCGGCCGGTGATTCGTAGCAAATAGTCAAGGGGAAGCGATGCCCAGAAGCCTGCATTGAGAGCCGTGAGATGATTGCTGGATAGTGCCATGGATTGCACTGTGTGTACATGTGTGGGGCCTGGAGGGATCAGGGCGGCGTGAAGGCTGCGCGCGTTACTAAAGTTGAGCATTCGGCGCCAGGCCAGGCGGAAGTACGACGAGGACGGAGCTCCATTCCAGTGGTTCTGTGCCGACAAATACTCCGACTCGTCTACCGCTCTTACGTAATTGGTGATGGGGACCGCTTCAGCTGGTAGGTGGGAAAGGGTGAACGATTCCCAGTCCTTGTTGCTTCGGCAAGGTCTCTTGGGTTGTTTTGAGAAGGGTTGACTCATCGTGAAGTGGGGACCCTGGAGAATCACTTCCTTGAATTCAGAGACAACCGTGTTTCCCCAGCGGATGATCCCGTCTCGCCTCGCGTTTGCCTCGTTGTACCCGCTGGTGATGGAAGGATTAAAGTCGGCCAAATGGCATTGGTGGGAAGCGAGAGCCTCGATGGCCGCCTGTTCGCTACGCAAGACTGGATAAAGCAGCGGGGTTTGGGCTACTGGCGCGGTCGAGCCCGTCAGTGCGTGCCAGCGCGTCAGCAACGCGCTATCTACGTGCACAACGCGATTCAGGTGTGGCCGTACATCCCATGAGCCGCTGTGCTTTACTCCGGGATCTTCGCCTGTGCCATCGTGGTTCAACGAATCTGGCAGTACGGTAGCGCCGTACAGGGAGCTGATGTGTGAGAAAGAGATTTCCCCTTCCGGGCCGTAAATATGGAGGGCGAAGGTTTGCTTCCTCGCGAGGTCCTCAAAGGCCCAGTTGGCTGCGTTTATAAAGCTGGCGTGAACCCTCAGATGGCGATATGCGGCCGCGCGGATGGCTCCCTCGCTGACTCCATTGAAGTGGCTGTCTGGGTGGATCAGGCCTGCGGTTCCATTCCTTGCGCCATGTCGCCAAACTTGTGCCATGAAGGCCCGATAAAGATCGCCCCGAGTGCCCACCAGTAGAGGGTATACGGCTGAGCTGCTGAGAGTGGAGCTAGTCCCCGCGTGAATTGACAACTCGTTCTGGACGTAATTGAGATCGCTGGTGGCGCCACTGGCGCCCACTAGTTCGCCCTTGCGTAGCACCCACTCCGATGCGCCAGGCTTTTCCGTCAGCGCAAACCAGGGTTCCAGCTCGGCGAGAACCAAGTCCTCCTTCCAGTCCAGCCTCACCCACGGCGGATTCCCCACCTGCAGGTCAAACCCGCCCCGCCCCCCAAACACCTGGGCGAACTCCAACTCCCAGTGGAAGAAGCCCTGCTGCTTCGCCACGTCCCCCGCAACGCCCACCCACGGGAACCGCCCCTCCAGCCAATACGACCGGTCCATGCCCATCCAGTCCGGCAGCTCGTCCTCGTACCGCTCCAGCGCGTCGAGCGAATCGAACGAGGCCACCAGCGACTCCGCCGGCACGTCGTGCGTGCCCAGCAGCGCCTCGGCGAAGTCCAGCCAGTCGTCCAGGTTGGCCAGCGGGATGACGTCGCGGCGCTGGCCCGCGAAGGACTGCTCGCCCTTGCGCGTGCCCTTGCGCCGCTTGTCGATGTCGCTGCGCTTGACCTCCTTCACCGTGACGTTGCCGAGGAGGTCCACCTCCTCGTACGTACGAATCACGTCCGACGCCGACGCCGACGGCGACGCCGCTCCCGCACCGTCTCCGCCCTGCGACGCGGGTACGACCTCCGCGCGCTCGTACCGCGCGTCCGTCCCGTCCAGCAGCCCGGCCTCCTGCACCGGCCAGAACCACAGGGCGCACCACGTGTCCATGAGCTTCTTCAGCCGCCAGTACGGGGTGTCCACCGCCGTGAGGTCGGCCAGCACCTTCTCCCGGGGCACGGCTTCCTTGGGCCTGCGCAGCCACTCCGGCTCCGCCTCCCATACATCCACCCGCCGCGAGATCTCCCGCTCGGAGATCGTCAGCCGCTGCACCACGAGGTCCCACAGGTACTCGGCGCGCCGGGCGAGGCCCTGCAAGCGGGCGGTCTGCTTGGGCGTCGGGGACTTCGTGATCGCCTTGCGCCACGCGCCGAGCGCCTTCGCGGCCTCCGGCGCCAGCGCCTTCGCCTCCTTCTCGGCGGCGACCGCGCCCCACTCCTTCGCCGGCAGGAGGAAGTGGTGCACCGCGCCCTCCGGGAGCGGCACACCCGCCTGCGCGTCCGCCAGCGGGTACCGCTCCGGCGTCGTGCCGAGCCAGCCGCCCTTCTTCAGGCGCTCGGGGCCGTACACCTCGCGCCGGCCGCCGATCAGGGAGTTGCCGCGCCGCAGGTGGAGGCCGAACCAGGGGGCTTCCATGCCGGGGTGCATGGTGTTGAGCCACAACGACACCTCGGCCAGCTCGACGGCGGTCTCGTTGAGGTCGACGCCGTAGGAGTTGTGCAGGGCGATGTACGCCTTGGCCTTCTGGAGTTCGACGGCGTACTGCTCGGTGTCGATGGAGCGGCCGAGTTCCTTCTGCCGGCGGCGCAGGTACTCGGCGGCGACCTGGTTGATGGCCTCGTTGAGGAACGCGCCCGAGCCGAGGGCCGGTTCGCAGATCTTCCAGTCGAGGAGTTCGCGCGCCTCGGTGACCGTGTCCTCCTGGTCCAGGCGGTGCTGGAGGGCCAGCTGCACGGTGACCTTGGTGAGCGACTCCGGGGTGTAGTACGAGGCCGAGGTCTGGCGGTCGCGGCCGGAGAGACGGTAGACGAACGAGCCGGGGGCGTACCGGACGCGCAGCTCCTCGCCGGTGTCCCGGTCCGGGCGCCGGACGAAGACCGAGTCCGGGTACTCGTCGGCCTTGGACTTGGGCACGAGCCAGGATCCGTCCTTCGGGTCGCCGCCCTTGGCGACCTCGTACAGCTCCTCGCCCGCGATGAAGCCGGAGTACGACATCAGGCCCTCGTACACGGCGCCGAGCTGGTTGATGCCCAGCTGGGCGTACGAGATGAAGCCGCCGCGCTCGCCCTTCTTGCCCTTGGTGAGCATGAGCTTGTGCAGGACCTCGTACAGGGTGGCGTTCCGGAGCCGGGTGTCGAGGTACCGGACGCGCTCGCCCCGGGCGAGGGCTTCATCGGCGTCGTGGCGGGGGTCGGCGACGGTGTCCGCGCCGATCAGCTTGATTGAGTCCCGCTCGAACAGCGTGGAATGGAGGGGTTCGAAGCGCAGGCCGAGGTCCTCGCTGGTCTTCGAGCCGACGGCGCCGGCGGTGTCGGCCTCCTCGGCGGTCTCCCCGTGCGTACGGCGCGGCCGGTAGCCGTCCTGGACCTTGCGGAACAGCAGGTCCAGGGACTCGTAGAGGTAGAAGCCCCGGCGGGACTTCTCGTCGACGAGATCACGTTCCGCCACGAGCTCGCCGAGCCGCCCGAGGCCGTAGCCCAGCTGGTACTCGGGATAGTCGGACGGCAGGATGCCGAGCTCCGGGCGGGCCTCGGCGTACAAGAGGAACAGGATGCGGTACAGGTACCGCAGCGACTCGCGCGTCAACTGACGGCCCAGGTCGGCGAGTTCACCGATGTCCTGCGGGTGCACGCCCTGCTCGCGCAGGCGCTCCAGGACCTCGTTGGCGATCAGCTCGACGCTCCGCCGGAGTCCGTCACGGAGCTCGCTGGAGACGCCCACCGCGTGCTTGGTGGACTTGCCGACGAGTTCGGCGAGGGGGTTCTCGCCGCCTTCCTCGGGAGTGCGGAGCGAGTCGGCGCCGAACAGGGCGGCGACGGTGTCGATCTCGCCGCCCGGACGGGTGTCGTTGCGCTGCAGCGCGGTGTCGAGGGAGACGGCGAGGTAGCGGCCCTCGCCCCAGGCCATCCGGTCGGCGAGGACGACGACTCCGCCGACGAGCAGCAGCACGTAGCGCGGGGCCTCGTCGCAGGCGAACAGGAACGAGGCCAGCTTGGAACCGGTGGCCAGGCTGTTCGAGCCGTCGAGGACGACGGGGTCGAGGAGACGGCCCGGGCCGTCGGGGTCCAGGGCGGCGTCCGCTTCGGCGGCCCAGCCGCAGTCGACGGCGACGAGGCCCTTCTCGGCGTGCGCGACGGGGATGTCGTAGCTCTGGCCCGCCCGCTCCACGGTGAGCGCGCCCGGCTTCGCGTCATAGCCCAGTGCGCGCAGCACCTCGGCGTTCAGCGCCCGCAGCCGCTCGCGCCAGGCGGGGGCCTCGTACGTCAGCGCGTCGTCGCCGGTGTCGGGCGTGGAGGCCGTGCCCTCGGCGTCCTCGGGGAGGGCGAAGAACGAGCGGGCCCGGAAGTAGTCGCGGCGCAGCGCCCGGAGTCCGGCCCGGGGAGTGACGGGCAGGGCCTGCTTGGCGTCCTCGCGCAGCAGGCCCGCGTCCTCGGAGGCCGCCGCCTCGGCGTCCGTACCGGCCGGCGGCTTGGCGGCTTCCTCCCGCTCCTTCCAGGTCTGGAGCAGGCCCGTCTTGAGGTCCTTGGGCAGCACCTCGGCGAGGTAGTGGGCCGAGAAGTAGTCGCCGCGGTTGACCAGGGAGTCGTACGTCATGACAGTGGCTCTCTCAGAGGGCGGTGGGCGCGGCGGACAGGGACGCGGACGCGGCCGGTGGCGCGTCGGGGTCGGGCAGCAGCACCGCGAGGACGCGCAGCATCGGGCGCTGCCCGGTGGTCAGCAGGTCGTCGGCGAGGTCGGTGAGGCGCTGCTTGGTGCGCTCGCCCGCCAGCGTGGGCTGCTCCCAGTCGCCGAGGCGCAGCTTATGGCGCTCGATCGACTCGCGCAGCGGCCGGTCCCAGGCGTCCCGGTGCTGCTCCATGAAAGCCTCGGCGGCCTCCAGCACGGCCGGGATGGCGCCGACCAGCGGGGCGGGGTCCCGGTAGCGGAGCTTGTTCGCCATCGTCGGGCCGACCCCGGAGCGGCGAAGGAGGGACACCATGTCGTCGTCCACGGTCCCGCTCCGGGTCACGCCCATCCACTTCACGACCGTCGGCCTGCCCAGGGCGTTCGAGTACACGCCCTGGACGAGATAAGTGGGCTCCGCCACCTCAGCCGTGATCATCGGCGCCTCCTGGCGCCCGAGCCGCACAAGGACCTTGTCCGTCAGCCACTCGACCACCGGGTGCAGATCGGTCAGCAGCGAGATCTCCGGCCAGCTGGAGGTGGAACCCGCCTCGCGGGCCCGCTGGAGCGAGTGCTGGGCCAGGCGTCGGTTGAAGGTGACCAACAGCCGCTCGCGGAGCCGCTGTTCGCGCAGGTAGTCCACTGGCAGCGCCTTGAGGCGGTGGAGGAGGTCGGCCGGGGGACGGAAGGACAGCAGGCCCGACTGCTCGTCACGGTCGAGGTCCAGGCGGTCGCGGGCGTCCGGATACACCTCGCGCAGCGCCTCGTCCAGGAAGTGGGCGGTCGAGTCGAAGAGGCGGGGGAGTACGGAGGCCGTACCCACACCCGCACCTGTACCCGTGCCGGCATCGCCTCCGAACGCCTTCTCGACGTCGTCGCCGGCCTCCGCCTTCGGCTCCTCACCGACCGAACCGAAGAAGTCCGCGAGGAAGTCGTCCATCGCCGCCGTGCCGGCGTCCTCGCCGGCCCGGCGCCCGTCGAGGGACTTGTCCACGCTCCTGCCCCGCAGCAGATCCTGAATCAGGGACTTCTCCTCGGCCTCGGCGCGGTACAGGCCCGTGACGGCCTCCGCCGTGCCGAGGGAGCGGTGCGCCTCGTCCTCCCGCTCCAGGAGCCGCTCGGAGACCAGGGTGTCGTCCTTCGCGCCCTCGGTCTCGCTGGTGAGGATCAGGGCGCGGAACTGCGGCGGGTGGGCCTGCCCGTAACGGTCGATGCGGCCGTTGCGCTGCTCGATGCGGATCAGCGACCACGGCACGTCGTAGTGGACGAGCTGGTGGCACTGGCGGTGCAGGTTGACACCCTCGGAGGCGACGTCGCCCGTCAGCAGGATCCGTACCGGAGCGCCGGCGAGCCCGAACTCCTCCACGACCTGCATCTGCTGCTCGTCGGAGAGACCGCCGTGCATGACGCGGAGGCACTCCTTGGCCGCGCGGCCCCGGAATCCGAGGACGGCGGGCAGGACGGTCGCGAGCCACTCCAGCGTCTGGACGCGCTCGGAGAAGACCACGACGCGGGTGTCGGAGGATGGGCCGACGCCGATGCCCTTCAGCTGTTCCACCAGCGCGCCGAACTTCGCCGAGTCCGCCTCGGTCAGGTCCGCGGTCAGCTCCTTGAGCCGGCGCAGGGCGGAGAGCTCCGCCGCCGTGGCCTGGGGGTCGTCCTTCTTCTCCAGGGTTTTGACGCGGGCGGTCACGGTGGCCTTGAGCGCCGCGTGGGACGAGAGGAAGGACTTCAGGAGGGTGTACGGGAAGAGCGGCACCGAGCTCACGGACGGGTTGCCGTCATGAGGCAGCCAGACGGTCGCCAGCTCCTTGAAGATCCGTTCCTCGGCAGGGGTGGCCGCGCAGTGCACCGCCTGCGACGGGCCGCGGTCCGCCCACTGGCCCTTCATCTGTTCGCGGACCTCGGTGCTGATCTTCGTACGACGGATGAAGAGGTGCTCGATGTCCTCGGCGCGGTAGTTCTCCGGGTCACGGATGGCCGCGGGGTCGAGCAGGGCGATCAGCTCGGCGAAGGACTTCGCGTCGCCGTTGTGGGGCGTGGCGGAGGCGAGGATCAGGGCGTCGGTGCGCGGCGCCAGGGTCTGGGCCAGCTGGTTTCGCAGGGAACCACGGTTGATCAGGTTGTGCGACTCGTCGATGACGACCGCGTCCCAGCGGATCTGCTCCAGGTGGTGACGGTACTGGTCGGTGTTCTTCAACGTGTCGATGGAGACGATCACGCGCTTGAAGAACGTGAACGGATTGCGGCCGGCGGGGATCTCCCGCTGGATCCGCTCAATGCCCACCGAGTCCAGGCGGACCAGCGGAATGGCGAACCGCGTCCACAGCTCGTGCTGGAACTGCTCAAGGACGTGCTGCGGCGTGACGACGAGGATGCGCTCGCCCCGGCCGCGGCGGATGAGCTCGGCGAGCGTCAGACCGATCTCCAGCGTCTTGCCCAGGCCCACCACGTCCGCGATCAGCAACCGGGGCCGCAGATTGGCGCCGGAGAGCGCGAGCTCGGCGGGGCGGCGCTGGTAGGGGAGCGGGTCCAGGAGGAAGGAGTCCGCGAGCGCGAGCCGCCGCTCGGACTGGGGCAGCGCCGTGCGGCGCAGCACGGCCTCCAGGAACAGCCGGGAGCGTCGGTAGTTCGGGGAGTCGTCCGCGATCAGCCGGGTGTCGCGCGGGTCGATCAGTTCGATGGTGTCCAACCGTGTGAAGAACACGGCTTCCTGATCCCGGACGAAGTCGGAGACGCCGACCACTTCCACCCGCGTGCCGTCGTCAGTGGTCGGCACCGCGTTCCTGACCAGCCACACCTCGTCGCGTACGAGCACCTGCGCGCCTGCGGGGAACTGCTCCTGCCCTGCCGCGTCCGACGCGTCGCCGTACTGCTCGGTGCTGGTCTGGACGGCGGTCACCCGTGGCCTCCTGTGCTGTTTCGTGACGGTTGTGGCGGGCCCTTCAGTATCGCGGGTCCGCCGGCACCAACGGTCTGGCGGTGTCAGAACGCCGCCTGGGCCGCGTACGCCTCGCGCAGCCGCTGGGCGGTGATCCGGGCCTGAGCCGAATGCAGCCGCTGCCCGGAGCGGCTACGGGGCGAACCGGCAGCGGCCGGCGGGGCGGACGCGGTGCCATCCGTGCCTGCGGCGGGTTCCGGAGCGGCGGGAGCGGGCGAGGGTTCAGTCGAGCCGGGGTGTGACGCGGAACGGTCGACGAGCGTGGGCGTCCGCTCGGGGGCGTTCGGCGGAAGCACCATGGTCGTCGCCGTCTCGGCAACCGCTGGGTCCATCAGGGCGGTGGGCGCCGACGGTGCGGTAACCGTCGGCAACAGGCTGTCCAGCAGGTGGGAGGGTGCCGCCGTGTGCGTCGTGAGCCGACGCCGTGCCTGGGCGACCTTGTAGCCCTGCGCCTCGATCACCGCGCGGCACTGCTGTACGACGTCGCTCAGGGCGGGCCGGTCCTCGGCCTGGTGCGCGAGCATGGCCGTCAGCAGGGGCACCAGCTCGTCGGGGACCGACGACAGGTCGGGAGCCGTTTCCGGGTCGGTGACCTGATGGAAGAGGACGTGGATGTTGGCCGCCTGGTACGGGAGGTGCCCGGAAGCGGCGAACAGCATCACGGCGCCCAGCGCGTACACGTCGACCGCAGGTGTCAGCGGCCGGTCGCCTCTCGCTTGTTCGGGCGCCATGCACGAGGGAGTGCCGACGACGGTGTTGGGTGCGGTCAGCGACACGCTCGACTCGGCGAAGACCGCGAGCCCGAAGTCGATGATCTTCGGCCCGTTGGGGCCGAGCAGGACGTTGGCGGGCTTGAGGTCCCGGTGCAGCAGACCCTGCTTGTGCACGGTCGCGAGCGCTTCGGCGAGCGTCGCCCCGAGAGAAGCGGTGAGCAGCGAGGGGAGCGGCCCGTGAAGTGCCACGTGCCGGCTCAGGTCGAGCCCCTCGATGTACTCGGTCGCGAGCCACGGCGGATCGGCCTCCGCATCGGCGTCGAGCAGCGCCGCGATGCGCGCACCCCAGATCGTCTTGAGGATCTCCACTTCCTGGGCGAAGCGCTGCCGCGTCTCGGAGTCCACGACCGACGGCTTGATCACCTTCACGGCGGCGGGCTCCCCGCCGGGGGACTCGCCCAGGTACACCTGCCCCATGCCACCGTGCCCGATGCGGCCGAGCAGCTCGTAGCCGCCCAGCTCGACGGGGTCATGCGGACTCAGGGGAGCGATGTGCACGAGGGGCCTTTCTGCTCGGACGTGGGGAGGCAGAGCCGACGTTTCCGGTCGCACCGCACACGGTATCCGGCCGGGGACCGGTGACGTACGGGCGAAGACGCAGCCGGCTATCCGAGGTCTCGCCGGCGCTCCGCCAGGCACTGGAGCCACAGCTCGTGGGCCCGGCGCGCCTCGTCGACCGATTCCTGGGCGAAGGCCTCGTCGGCGAAGCACATGGCCGCCACCTCTTCCACCACGCGGACCAGGTGGGCGGCCACTCTACGGAGGCGCTCGGCGTGAACTTCACGCAGTCGTGGCGCCAGCTCCTCCTCGCGGGCGGCCATCGCCATCAAGTCGTCGAAACCCGCTTCGTCCGTGTACGAGGAAGGGAGGCCGGGCAGATCCGACCCGGCGAGGCGGCACACAGCAGGCAGGTCGCGCTCGGCCGCCTCCTCCCGTCCGAGGACACGGTGCAGCAGCAGACGGGTCCGGTCCGTGCCGCGGACGCGAGTGGAGACCGCTTCCAGGGCATCCAGCTCCGGGCCGATGTGCTCTTCGGCCTCCGCTGCGAGCAGGGCACTCAATCGGGCGGCGATCGCCTTGCCCGTCTTCGAAGCGTCGTCGATGACGTCATAGCAGGCGTCGAGTTCCGCGAAGGCGCGCTCGGCCGTGCGGATGGCGGCCGTCACCATCGCCGGGGTGTCACCGTCGAACCGGCCGACCGCCTGGGCGAGCTGCGCGGACGTCATCGACACCGCCACCAGGAGTTCCTCGGTGTGCCGCTGCCTGGTCGGCACGTTCGCTGCGTCGGCGCCCACCGTTCCCCCCTCGCTCCGACGGTGTTCTGCCGTAGATCATGAACGTCGGCGGCCACACACGGCAATGCGTGGCCGGTTCTGTGACCGCCGAGGCACCGGGGATGGCCGGAAACGCGCGAAGCGGTGCCGAAGCGGATCACGAGCGCCGCACAATGCACCCGGCCGTACCCTCCGACCCAAGGACACCGATGCTCGATTCGTACCCGGAGTTCCAGCTCCGCCTGCCGTACGGCGGGCCCACGGCCAGAGGCCGGCTGCTCTCCGAGAGCGGGACCAACGGCAGCCAGAAGATGATGGTGCTCGCGGGCTCCCCGGCGCGACCCGACGTCGTCCCGTCTTTCCCGGAGAAGACGCCTTCCTCGCACAGGCTGCGCGAACGGCTGCTCGCGGACGGGGTGATACGCGAAACAGCCACGTGGCCGGGTTGGCTCGAAGTGGTCGAGGACGTGGAATGCAACTCGCCCTCCGCGGCGGGGGAGATCCTCGTGGGCCGTAGCTGCAACGGGTGGATGGAGTGGAAGACCGAGGACGGACGGCCGCTCGCCGACTTCCTCGACCAGGTGTGGTCGGGGCCCAGCCGAGCCTGGCTGGTGCGGGGGCCGCACTCCGCCGGTCCCGACCTGTTCCGGCGCGCGTGGCTCCCCGAAGGGAGGGTGTCCCTGACCGCCGCTCGCCTGCGACCGGTCGCGACCCAGGGCATCAGCAAGGAACAGCTGCGTGTCTTCGTCGACGAGGACTACGGGTCGACGGCGACGTACACCGAGAAGCCGCAGCTCGTCGAGGAGCTGCACGCCTTCCTCGCCAGGATGCGGCCGGGCGACACGGTGTGCGCGCTCTCCGACGGCCGGCTCCACTCCGGGAAGATCACGGGCAACGTCGAGCAGCTCGTCGCCGAGGACGGAAGCCGCACGCTCTGGCGCCCTGTGGAGTGGGGCAGCGACGGCTTCGCTCTGGACAGGCTGCCGCAGGAGCTGCGTCAGAAGCTCTCGGTGCGGCACGACGTGGTCGACCTCACCACGGTCAAGGCCATCGTCGACGGCCTCGGGGTCAGTGACGAGGAGCTCGTCGAGGAGGCCCTGGCCGACGGCGCCGTGATCAGCGCCGATCCCTTGGCCGTCACCGCTCGCCGCGAGGTGGAGCTGCCCGAGCCCACCGAGGAGCTGCGGAAAAAGCTCCACGTACACCGCCTCGACTGGCTGCAGGAGATCAGGCAACTGCTGGACGACGAAAGGCAGCTGATCTTCTACGGCCCTCCGGGGACGGGAAAGACCTTCCTCGCGCAGGAGCTCGCCGAGTTCTTCGGCGGCGGCCGGGAACAGGTCGAACTGGTCCAGTTCCACCCGTCGTATTCCTACGAGGACTTCTTCGAGGGCTTCCGCCCTCGCGAGGACCCCGGGACGCGCGAGGTCGCCTTCCGGCTCACGGCCGGGCCCCTGCGGGAGTTCGCCGAACTGGCCCGCAGGGAGGGCAACAGGCACATCCCGCACTTCCTCGTCATCGACGAGATCAACCGGGCCAACCTCGCCAAGGTCTTCGGCGAGCTGTACTTCCTCCTCGAATACCGGGACCGGTCGGTCCGCCTGACCTACTCCGACGAGGATTTCTTCCTGCCCCGCAACCTCTTCATCATCGGCACGATGAACACGGCCGACCGCTCGATCGCCCTCGTCGACGCGGCGATGCGTCGGCGATTCGCCTTCGTCGAGCTGTCCCCGCGCATCGATCCGACCCGAGGGCTGTTGCGTTCCTGGCTGGAGGCCGAGGAGAAGGACTCCGAGCCCGCGGACCTGCTGGAGGCCCTCAACGCCCGCATCGACGACCCCGACTTCCGGATCGGACCGTCGTACCTGATGAAGCCCGGCGTCTTTCGCGAGGGCGGGCTGGAACGGACATGGCGGACCAAGATCCTCCCGCTGCTGGAGGAACACCACTACGGCGAAGGCGTGGACATCGAGAGCCGCTACGGCCTGCCGGCACTCCGCAAGGCGCTCGCATCACGCACCGTCGCGCCGGAACCGGACCAAGGGAGCGGCGCGCGGTGACGTCCGACGTCCCGCTTGTCGAGCACGGGCCCGCGCGCTCGGTCCAACTTCCTGACGCCGTGGGCCGCGCACTGGTCACCTCCAGGATCCTCGAAGAGGCCGGGCCGGACCCGTACGAGCCGGGCGCCTGGCGGCTGCGCGCCGGCAGCAAGGTCGGCGCCGTCACGCTGACCGTCCCGGGCGGCGAAGGCGTCACGGTGCGGATCGCTCCCAAGGTGCCGATCGCTCGTCTGCTCTTCCTGATCGGCTACAGCAGCGACCCCCGGGGCTGGCGGGACGGGGCCGTCGAACTGGCCGCGCACGACGAACTGCTCCCGGCCTTCGCTCACACCGTAGAGCGCCAGATCGACCGCGCCCTGCGGCAGGGACTGCTCCAGGGCTATCGGACGGCCGAGGAGTCGTCCGCTGTCCTACGCGGGCGGTTTCGTGAGGCCGAACAGATCCGGCGCCGCTTCGGAATGCCTCTGCCCGTAGAGGTGACGTACGACGAATTCACCACGGACATCGCCGAGAACCGACTCCTCCGCGCGGCTGTCGATCGGCTTCTGCGCCTGCCCGGTGTCCCCCGAACCGTACGTACGCGCCTGATGCACCAGCGGTCCCGGCTGGCGGACATCACACCGCTCACACGGGGATAGACACCTCCCGGTTGGCATCCGACGCGGCTCAACACCCGCTATCACCCCGCACTCCACCTCGCCGAGACGGTGCTGAGGGGATCGTCGGCTGAGCACCTGCCCGGGCAGCTGCGCATGGACGGATTCCTCTTCGACATGAACGGCGTCTACGAGGACTTCGTCTGCACGGCACTGCGGGAGGCAATGCGGGACTACGGTGGCAGAAGCGTCCTCCAGGCCCGGGACATCCACATGGACGAAGGGGAATCCATCCGCCTGCGACCCGACTTCGTCTGGTACGGAGAGTCCGGCACGCCGATGATCGTCGCGGACGCCAAGTACAAGGCGCGCAAGAGACGCGGTTTCCCGAACGAGGATCTGTACCAATTGTTGGCCTACTGCACGGCCTTGGGACTGCCGGAGGGACACCTGGTGTACGCGAAGGGCAACGCGCCGCACACCAGCCACCACGTCCGACACGCCGGCACCGTGCTCCACCAGCACGCCATCGATCTGGACCAGCGGCCTGCGCGGTTGCTTGCCGAGATCGACGCACTGGCTCGGCGCATGATCAGTTCTGCGCCGATGGGCCAGCCACTGTGAAGCGAACCGCCCCCTCCTGACCGGCGAGAGTTCCGGCCAGGAGGGGGCGGAGGAGATGTCCTCAAGGCAGTCAGATGTCCCGGAAAATCTCGATCTGTGCGCCCACCGAGTTCAGCCGCTCCGCCAGGTCCTCGTACCCCCGGTTGATGACGTACACGTTGCGCAGCACCGACGTGCCCTCCGCCGCCATCATCGCCAGCAGTACGACCACCGCCGGGCGGAGGGCCGGCGGGCACATCATCTCGGCGGCGCGCCAGCGGGTGGGGCCCTCGACGAGGACGCGGTGGGGGTCGAGGAGCTGGAGGCGGCCGCCGAGGCGGTTGAGGTCGGTGAGGTAGATGGCGCGGTTGTCGTAGACCCAGTCGTGGATCAGGGTCTTGCCCTGGGCTGTGGCCGCGATGGCCGCGAAGAAGGGGACGTTGTCGATGTTGAGGCCCGGGAAGGGCATCGGGTGGATCTTGTCGATCGGCGCCTCCAGTTTGGAGGGGCGGACCGTCAGGTCGACCAGGCGGGTGCGGCCGTTGTCGGCGGCGTACTCGGCGGAGCGGTCGTGGTCGAGGCCCATCTCCTCCAGGACCGCGAGCTCGATCTCCATGAACTCGATCGGGACCCGGCGGATCGTCAGCTCCGACTCGGTGACGACCGCCGCGGCGAGCAGGCTCATCGCCTCGACCGGGTCCTCGGAGGGGGAGTAGTCGACGTCGACGTCGATCTGGGGCACGCCGTGCACGGTGAGCGTGGTGGTGCCGATGCCGTCGACCCGTACGCCGAGCGCCTCCAGGAAGAAGCACAGGTCCTGGACCATGTAGTTGGAGGAGGCGTTGCGGATGACGGTGACGCCGTCGTGGCGGGCGGCGGCCAGGAGGGCGTTCTCGGTCACGGTGTCGCCGCGCTCGGTCAGCACGATCGGGCGGTCGGGGGCGACGTTCGGCTCGACCTGGGCGTGGTAGAGGCCCTCGGTGGCCTGGATGTCGAGGCCGAAGCGGCGCAGCGCGATCATGTGCGGCTCGATCGTGCGGGTGCCGAGGTCGCAGCCGCCGGCGTACGGCAGCTTGAAGCGGTCCAGGCGGTGCAGCAGCGGGCCGAGGAACATGATGATGGAGCGGGTGCGGATGGCCGCCTCCGCGTCGATCGACTCCATCTCCAGCTCGGCCGGCGGCACGATCTCCAGGTCGACGCCCTCGTTGATCCAGCGGGTGCGGACGCCGATGGAGTTGAGGACCTCCAGGAGCCGGAAGACCTCCTCGATGCGGGCCACCCGGCGCAGCACCGTGCGGCCCTTGTTGAGGAGGGAGGCGCACAGCAGCGCGACACAGGCGTTCTTGCTCGTCTTGACGTCGATGGCACCGGAGAGCCGGCGGCGGCCCACGACCCGCAGGTGCATGGGGCCGGCGTAACCCAGGGAGACGATCTCGCTGTCGAGAGCCTCGCCGATTCGGGCGATCATCTCAAGGCTGATGTTCTGGTTGCCGCGCTCGATCCGGTTGACGGCGCTCTGGCTGGTGCCGAGTGCGTCGGCCAGCTGGGTCTGGGTCCAGCCGCGGTGCTGGCGGGCGTCACGGATGAGCTTGCCGATGCGTACGAGGTAGTCGTCTGCCATGGCGTCACGTTATCTCAGATATGAGATGACGCTCGCGGTGGGGTAGGCCATCAGGGTGACGGAGTATGAGCAATGGGGTGACGGGGTTCATATAGGGGCAGTTCGGTCCCGCTCGGCAGCCGTACGGCCGCGACCAGGCCCCAGCCCTGGTCGTTGACGGGCCGTGAGACCTCCGCCCCCCGGTCCTCGAGCACCGCGAGGGTCTGCGCGATGTCGTCGCACATCAGATAGATCTCGTTCTTCGGCTCCCCCTCGGTCGGGTGCACCGCGAACTCGGCGGGCGGCAGCCGGAAGATGAGCCAGCCGCGCCCCGCGTCCACGTGGTCGAAGCCGAAGACGTCCTTGAGGAACGCGCGGTCGGCCTCCGCGTCCTGGGTGTAGAGGATCACATGCGCGCCGCTGAACATGTTCCGAGCCTCCGTCGCCGGTTGCGATCCGGCAACGCGCGCGCGTCCGAACGGAGTCCCGGCCGCCCTACGGTCGCTTCGGGTTCCCCGTCGGCGTCAGCGTCCACGTCCCGCGCGACCGCACGTACAGCAGTCCTGGCTTCCGCGGCGTGACCACCGTGCGGGTGAAGGCGCCGTGCCCCTCGCACAGTGCCTCCCCGGGCCGGAAGTCCGGACGCAGGACGTGGAGCGCGAAGGCGGAGCCGGAGTGCTGGGTGACCCGGATCCGCTCCCGGCCGCCGGGGTGCCGCAGGACGTACGAACCTGCCGACGCGAGCCCGTCGTCCAGGAGCAGGGGGTTCAGGGAGGGGAGTGCGTCGAGCGGGTGCAGCCAGGTCCGCCACCCCTTCCCGGTGTGCATCTGGAGGCGGATCTCGGGCCGCCCGTCGGCCGGGACCGGGACGACCGCCCGGGTCAGCGCGGACGCGTGGGGGAGGGGCTGCCGGGGCCGTCCGCCGTCCGAGGGGGCGGTCAGCTCCACCCAGGAGTTCTCGGCTCGCTCCAGATGGACGACGAGCACCGCGGGCTCGCCGGCGTCGGGGCGGTGGAGCAGCACCCCCGCCCCGCCCCTGCCCTCCCGCCGCTGTCCGACCCCGGTGTGCGCCGGCCACGCCTCGTACGCCTCGGCGGCCGGCGGCGCGGGCGGGGCGGGGGGAGTGCCGGGGGCGTCCGTACGGCTCCGGGGACGGGCAGCCGGCCGGGGGTCCGGTCCGCGCAGCCCGCTCTCGATCGGTGGCCTGCCCTCGGCGAGCCGCACGGCGTCGGCCGCGCACACGGCGACCGTCCGGGCCGCGCCGCCCGGCGGCGCCCAGTGGACCTCCTCGGAGGCGCGCCCGTGGCGCGGGTCGAAGAAGCAGAGGGGCAGGCGGTGCGGCCGCGGGCGGCCTTCGAGCGCCGCGTTCACGCAGGCCAGGGCGTACCGGCCGGTGTCGAGGGAGCGCAGCACGTCGGCGGCGTCGCGCAGGGTCCGGTCGCCGACGAGGTCCCGTTTGGCCTGGTCGTACGAGTCCAGGGCGAGCTGGTAGTCGGCGAGGAGGCCGGGGTCGTGCGCTTCGTGATCGGGTATGAAGGGGTGTGCGGCGAGCGCCTCTCCGAAGGCGGTGATCTCCGCGTCGACCCGGGCCAGGTCGCCGTCCGCCCGGTCCGTCCCCTCCTCGCGTTCCCGCCCTCGGAACAGGCCCCGGATCGCCCCCACCACACCGTCGGTCATGCGAGTGATCGTAAGGGTGGTCGACCGCGTCCGACAGTCTCGCGCCTCCCGGAACCCGGCGCGGGGGAGGGGCGCCGCCGCGACCTCCGCCACGCGTGATCCCGGGCGGGCCGGGGCATGACCGACCGCCGGTGATGTACTAGAGTTATCTCGACATCGAGATATCTGCCGAGGCGCACCGCTGCCGTACGCCGACATCAGTCTGGCGGTAAGGGTTACCTAACTTAGCCTTACCTTAGCGGATTGGCGACGTGGCGTGGCGGCAGGATGCGGTGGAACGCGCACATATATGAAGGAGACTGTCGTGTCGGCGAACAGCTTCGACGCCCGCAGCACGCTGCGCGTGGGCGACGAGTCGTACGAGATCTTCAAGCTGGACAAGGTCGAGGGCTCCGCGCGCCTCCCTTACAGCCTGAAGGTTCTCCTGGAGAACCTGCTCCGCACCGAGGACGGCGCGAACATCACCGCCGACCACATCCGGGCGCTCGGCAACTGGGACTCCCAGGCCCAGCCGAGCCAGGAGATCCAGTTCACGCCGGCGCGCGTGATCATGCAGGACTTCACCGGTGTCCCCTGTGTCGTCGACCTCGCCACCATGCGTGAGGCCGTCGCGGCGCTCGGCGGCGACCCGGCGAAGATCAACCCGCTCTCCCCGGCCGAGATGGTCATCGACCACTCCGTCATCGCCGACAAGTTCGGCACGAACTCCGCCTTCGCGGAGAACGTGGAGCTGGAGTACGGCCGCAACAAGGAGCGCTACCAGTTCCTGCGCTGGGGCCAGACCGCGTTCGACGACTTCAAGGTCGTCCCGCCGGGCACCGGCATCGTCCACCAGGTGAACATCGAGCACCTGGCCCGTACGGTCATGGTCCGGGGCGGCCAGGCGTACCCCGACACCCTCGTCGGCACCGACTCCCACACCACCATGGTCAACGGCCTCGGTGTGCTCGGCTGGGGCGTCGGCGGCATCGAGGCCGAGGCCGCCATGCTCGGCCAGCCGGTCTCCATGCTCATCCCGCGCGTCGTCGGCTTCAAGCTGACCGGTGAGCTGCCCACCGGCACCACCGCCACCGACCTGGTGCTGACCATCACCGAGATGCTGCGCAAGCACGGTGTCGTCGGCAAGTTCGTCGAGTTCTACGGTGAGGGCGTCGCCGCCACCTCCCTCGCGAACCGCGCCACCATCGGCAACATGTCGCCGGAGTTCGGCTCCACCGCCGCGGTCTTCCCGATCGACGACGAGACCCTGAACTACCTCAAGCTCACCGGCCGCTCCGAGCAGCAGGTCGCGCTCGTCGAGGCGTACGCCAAGGAGCAGGGCCTCTGGCTGGACCCGAAGGCCGAGCCGGACTTCTCCGAGAAGCTGGAGCTCGACCTCTCCACGGTCGTCCCGTCGATCGCCGGCCCGAAGCGCCCGCAGGACCGCATCGTCCTCGCGAACGCCGCCGAGCAGTTCAAGCAGGACGTCCGCAACTACGTCGACATGGTCGACGAGGCGGGCCAGGAGTCCTTCCCGGCCTCCGACGCCCCGGCCGTCACCAACGGCGTCCCGTCGAACCCGGTCCAGGTCACCGCCCCGGACGGCACGACCTACACGCTCGACCACGGTGCGGTGACGGTCGCGGCCATCACCTCCTGCACCAACACCTCGAACCCGTACGTCATGGTCGCCGCCGCGCTCGTCGCGAAGAAGGCCGTGGAGAAGGGCCTGACCCGCAAGCCGTGGGTCAAGACCACCCTCGCCCCGGGCTCGAAGGTCGTCACCGACTACTTCGACAAGGCGGGCCTGACCCCGTACCTCGACAAGGTCGGCTTCAACCTCGTCGGCTACGGCTGCACCACCTGCATCGGCAACTCCGGCCCGCTGCCGGAGGAGGTCTCCAAGGCCGTCAACGACCACGACCTCGCGGTCACCTCGGTCCTCTCCGGCAACCGGAACTTCGAGGGCCGCATCAACCCCGACGTCAAGATGAACTACCTGGCCTCCCCGCCGCTGGTCGTCGCGTACGCCATCGCGGGCTCCATGAAGGTGGACATCACCAAGGACGCGCTGGGTGTCGACACCGAGGGCAACCCGGTCTTCCTCAAGGACATCTGGCCGTCGGAGGCCGAGGTCAACGACGTCGTCGCCAACGCCATCGGCGAGGACATGTTCTCCAAGTCCTACCAGGACGTCTTCGCCGGCGACGCCCAGTGGCAGGCGCTGTCGATCCCGACCGGCAACACCTTCGAGTGGGACCCGCAGTCGACCTACGTCCGCAAGCCCCCGTACTTCGAGGGCATGACGATGGAGACCACCCCGGTCACCGACATCACGGGCGCCCGCGTGCTCGCGAAGCTCGGCGACTCGGTCACCACCGACCACATCTCCCCGGCCGGTGCCATCAAGGCCGACACCCCGGCCGGCAAGTACCTCACCGAGCACGGTGTGGAGCGTCGTGACTTCAACTCCTACGGCTCGCGCCGAGGCAACCACGAGGTCATGATCCGCGGCACCTTCGCCAACATCCGCCTGCGCAACCAGATCGCGCCGGGCACCGAGGGCGGCTACACCCGCGACTTCACCCAGGCCGACGGCCCGGTGTCGTTCATCTACGACGCCTCGCAGAACTACCAGGCCGCCGGCATCCCGCTGGTCATCCTGGGCGGCAAGGAGTACGGCTCCGGCTCGTCCCGCGACTGGGCGGCCAAGGGCACGGCCCTCCTCGGCGTCAAGGCCGTCATCACCGAGTCGTACGAGCGCATCCACCGCTCGAACCTCATCGGCATGGGCGTCCTCCCGCTGCAGTTCCCGGCCGGCCAGTCGGCCGACTCGCTCGGCCTGACCGGCGAGGAGACCTTCTCCATCACCGGCATCACCGAGCTGAACGAGGGCACGACCCCGAGCACGGTCAAGGTCACCACCGACACCGGTGTCGAGTTCGACGCGGTCGTCCGCATCGACACCCCCGGTGAGGCGGACTACTACCGCAACGGCGGCATCATGCAGTACGTGCTGCGCAACCTGATCCGCGGCTAAGGATCAGTACGGCAAGGGCCCTCTCCCCGCTCGGGGAGAGGGCCCTTGCCCGTGTACGCGTCAGCCGAGGAGCTCGATCTCCGCCAACTCGCCGCCCGGGCCCGCCGGCACCAGCCGGTACCTCGCGTACGAGCCCGGCGCCGCCACCGTGAACACCCGGGTCTGCCGGTCCCACGCGAAGGACTCGCCCGACCGCCGGTCCAGGTCCGTCCACGTCACGCCGTCCGCCGAGCCCTGGAGCACCCAGCCCGCCGGCGCCTTCGCCCGGTCCGCCGACGAGGTCAGCGTGTACTGGACCGCCTTTCCGGGGGCGGCCACCGGCAGCTCGACCGCGCCCGCCACCGGGCCCGACGTCGCCGAGGTGTCGTCGAACAGCGGGCCCGCGCCCCTGACCAGGTCCGTCCGCGGCGCCGGCACCTTGTCGTCCCTGGTGATCGACACCGGGCCCGCCGAGGCGCCCGTGCCCCAGGCCGAGGGCTCCGGACCCATGTCGAACTTCAGGGTGCCGCCCTTCGCGAGCAGGTCGTGCGGCAGCGCCGTCGACTTCCACGCCACGCCGTTCAGCTTCACGCCCTGGACGTAGATGTTCTTCGCGCTGTTCCGCGGCGCCTCCACGACCAGCGTGCGGCCGTTGTCCATCCGCACGGTCGCCTTCGTGAAGAGCGGCGAGCCGATCGCGTACTCCCCGCCGCCCATCACCAGCGGATAGAAGCCGAGCGAGGAGAAGAGGAACCAGGCCGACTGCTCGCCGTTGTCCTCGTCGCCGTGGTAGCCCTGCCCGATCTCGCTGCCCGTGTAGAGCCGGGAGAGCACCTCGCGGACCTTCTCGGCCGTCTTCCACGGCTGCCCGGCCGCGTCGTACATGTACGGCACGTGGTGCGCGACCTGGTTGGAGTGCCCGTACATGCCCATCCGCACGTCCCGGGCCTCGGTCATCTCGTGGATGACGCTGCCGTACGAGCCGGCCACGTCCGGGCTCGCCGTCTCCGGCGTCGAGAAGTACGCGTCGAGCTTCCGCGCGAGGCCCGCGCGGCCGCCGTACAGGTTGGCCAGGCCCCGGGAGTCCTGCGGGGCGGTGAAGGCGTAGCCCCAGCCGTTGGTCTCGGTGTAGTCGTAGCCCCAGATCCGCGGGTCGTACGACTCCGAGGGCACCCGCCAGGCGCCGCTCGCGTCCCGGCCCTGGAAGAAGCCGGCCTTCGCGTCGAAGAGCGTGACGTACTTGCGGGCCCGGTCGAGGAAGTACGCGGACTCCTCCGCGTACCGCATCTTCCCGGTCCTCGCGTAGAGCGCCTGGCCCATCCTGCCGATGCCGTAGTCGTTGAGGTAGCCCTCCAGGGACCAGGACAGCCCCTCGTCGGTGTCGGTCGAGGCGTAGCCGGTGAAGGGCGAGGTCACCATGCCCTTGCGGCCCGTGCCCCGGCTCGGCGAGACGACGGTCGCGTTCTTCAGGGCCGCCTCGTACGCCGCCTCCGCGTCGAAGTCGACGCCCTTCACGTACGCGTCGGCGAAGGCCACGTCGGAGGAGGTGCCGGTCATCAGGTCCGCGTAGCCGGGCGAGGACCAGCGGGAGATCCAGCCGCCGTCCTTGTACTGCTGCACGAAACCGTCGACCAGCTCGCCCGCCTTCTTCGGGGTGAGGAGCGCGTAGGCCGGCCAGGTGGTGCGGTAGGTGTCCCAGAAGCCGTTGTTGACGTACGGCCTGCCCTCGACGACCTTCGCGCCGGTCCGGGTCGGGGTGTCGGGCCCGGCCGGGGCGGAGAACGGGCTGGCGTACATGAACCGCGAACCGACCTTCTCGAAGGCCGAGTTGGGGTAGAGGTAGAGCCGGTAGAGGCTGGAGTAGAGGGTGACCAGCTGGTCGTGGCTCGCGCCCTCCACGGTGACCCGGCCGAGCACCGCGTCCCAGGCGTCCTGGGCGCGCTCGCGGACGGTGTCGAAGGACGTGCCCTCCGGGATCTCGTCCGCGAGGTTGGCCTTCGCCTGGTCGACCGAGATCAGCGAGGTCGCGATCCGCAGCGTGACCGTGCGGTCCGCGCCCGCGTCGAAGCGCAGGTGCCCCTTCACGCCCTGCGCCGCGGAGTCCGTCACCGGCGCGTCGAAGACGCCGTAGACGAACATCCGGCCCGCGCCCGTCGACAGACCGCTCCTCACGTCCGAGTAGGCGGTGAAGGAGCGGTTCTCCGGGTCGAGGGTGAGCCCGCCCTGGTCGGTGACGTTGTCGAGGATGACGCTCGCGTCCGCACCCGGATAGGTGAAGCGCATGACGGCCGCGTGGTCGGCCGGGGCGATCTCCGCCTTCAGACCGTTCTGGAAGGTGACGCCGTAGAGGTACGGCTTCGCCGTCTCGTCGGCGTGCCGGAACGGCAGCGCGCGGGCGACCCGCTCGGTCGGCGGGGTGCCGGCGGCGGCCGACGGCATCACCTGGAAGGTCTGCCGGTCGCCCATCCACGGGCTCGGCTGGTGGCTGACGGCCAGCGCCTGGAGGGCCGGCAGGTTGTCCGCGTCGTTGCCGCGCGCGTACTCGTAGATCCAGCTCTGCGTCGCCGCGTTGGTGACCGGCGTCCAGAAGTTGAAGCCGTGCGGCACGGCCGTGGCCGGAAAGGTGTTGCCGCGCGAGAAGGAGCCGGAGGAGTTGGTGCCGCGGACCGTCGAGGCGTACTCGGAGAGGCGGTCGTACGGCTGCTGCGGCGTCCTCGGCGCGATCGAGAGGTCGTCGATCCAGCCCTGGAACTTCCCCGGGCCCTTGGGGGAGTCGTACGCCACCAGGATCCGGTCCACCGTCTTGCCGCCCGCGACGTCCCCGATCCGGGCGGTCACCCGGTTCCACTGGTTGACGTAGAGCCGCTTGGCCGCGCCCTGGCCCTGCGGGGTGAGCAGCCCGCCGTACGAGTCCCGCGCGCCCAGGTCGCTCAGATAGGTGCCGTCGGTGAAGGCGAGGTCCACGGACACGTTCGTGGCCGGGTAGTTCAGGTCGGCCTCGGAGGCCGACATCGACGGGAAGATCTCGTACGACAGCTCGGTGTCGCGGACGATCCGGGTGTCGACGTCGAAGACCTTGTTGTACGAGTACGCCCGGCCGTCGCCCTTGTGGGTGCCCGCGTAGCGCAGCGCGCGCTTCCCCGTGAAGCCCGCGCCCGCCTTCGCGGTGGGGGAGCCGCTGGGGCCGCGGTCGACGGCGCTGCGCATCTCCTCGGGGACGGGCTGGGAGGTGTCGCCGTTCGAGAACTGGACGTCGGCGAGCTGGGTGAGGCCCGCGCCCGCGTTCCTGGTGATCTCCAGGCGGTAGTGGGCGTACGCCGTGCCCGCGCCGCCGGCCGCGCCCGGGACGTCGTACGACTTCGTCTCGAAGCGCTTGGCGAAGCTCTCGCCCGACCGCGTGTCGAGGACCGTCCACTCCCTGCCGTCCGTCGAGCCCTTGAGGGTCCAGTCGCGGGGGTCGCGCTCGGCGGCGTCGTTGGCCGAGGTCAGCGCGTACGTCGCCAGCTTCACCGGCTGGTCGAGGTCGAACTCCAGCCAGGCGGTCGGCTCGAACACCAGCCACTTGGTGCCGGCCTGGAGGTCGACCAGGTTCTCCTTCACCTCACCGGCGCCGGCGTTCTCGCCACTGGCGCGCACGGTCGTCACCCGGTCGGTGACATTGCCCGGGATCCCGGTGACGAATCCGCCGTCGACGCCCGAGGTGCGCTGCTGTCCGTCGGGGCCGACTTCGACGGTGTTGCGCCAGGTCGGCTGGGCTTCGTCCGGTTCGAAGGAGGTGCTGAACTCCCGGGTGGTACCGGCGGAATCATCCGATAGGCCGGGAAGCGCCTGAGCCACCGAAGGGGTGAGGCTCAGGACCAGTGCGGCCGACGCCGCGAGCGAGAGTGCTCTGAGAGGGAGGTGCATGCCGTGTCGCCACTCCTGCCGCTGGTTGTAGACAACGTTGTCAAACTCACCGCGCAAGATCCCAGGGAAGGGCAAACGGCAGGGGCTGTCAAGGGTGTTGACGGCAAAATGAAGGGACGGGCGGGGGGAGGAATCGGGGCAGAAATACCGCGGATATCCCGCAGGTCTCAACTCGGAGAAGACTGCGGAGGAAAGCCGGTTTCGATCTTGCTCCGATGACGGGAAGTGGACTATACCTGTCGGCGTCCAGCCCGTCGTACCACGTACCAATGACGACGACGCCCGACGCCTGCACGACCCAGCTGCAATTGACCGCGGTGGCGGGGCCCTTCGCCTGAGGCGAACTCTGTACGGGCGACCGGTACACCGCCTGAGTCCTGAATGAAGGCGAGGACTTGAGCATGGGATCCACCTCCGCCCAGAACGACGCCCCCGGTAACGGGGGCCTCGGCCGCCGCGATCTGATCAAGCGTTCCGCCGCACTCGGTCTGATCTCGGTGCCCACGATGAGTTTCCTGTCGGCGTGCGCCTCCAGCGGCGGCGACGACACGGGCTCCGAGAAGCCCAAGGGCGAGAAGACGAAGGACAATCCGTTCGGCGTCGCCAAGGGCGGAAAGATAGACGTCGTCGTCTTCAAGGGCGGTTACGGCGACGACTACGCCAAGGCGTGGGAGGCCAGCTTCAACAAGAAGTGGGGCATCACCGCGACCCACACCGGCACCCAGGAGATCACCGGCAAGCTCCAGCCCCGCTTCAACGCGGGCAACCCGCCGGACCTCGTCGACGACTCCGGCGCCCAGAAGATCAAGATCGACGTCCTGCAGAAGAACGGCCAGCTGCTCGACCTCGCCGAGGTCCTCGACGCGCCGTCCGTCGACGACCCCGCCAAGAAGGTCCGCGACACCCTGATCCCGGGCACCCTCGACGCCGGCATCCTGGAGGGCAAGACCGTCGCCCTCAACTACATCTACACGGTGTGGGGCCTGTGGTACTCCGGCAAGCTCTTCAAGGAGAAGGGCTGGAGCGAGCCGAAGACCTGGGACGAGTTCCTCGCCATCTGCAAGGACGCCACCGCGCAGGGCATCGGCGGCCTCGCCCATCAGGGCAAGTACCCGTACTACATCAACGTCGCCATCATGGACCTGATCGCCAAGAAGGGCGGCCTGGACGCCATGAAGGCGATCGACAACCTCGACCCCAAGGCGTTCGTCGGCTCCGACGCCGCCAAGGAGGCCGTCGAGGCGATCTACGAGGTGGTCGAGAAGGGCTACCTCATGCCCGGCACCAACGGCCTCACCCACACCGAGTCGCAGACCCGCTGGAACCAGTACAAGGCCGCCTTCATCACCTGTGGCTCCTGGCTGGAGAACGAGCAGCTCAACCAGACCCCGGCCGACTTCGACATGAAGTTCATGCCGATGCCCCTGCTGCCCGGCAGCAAGATGCCGTACGAGGCGATCCGCGCCGGCTCCGGCGAGCCCTTCATCATCCCCGCCAAGGCCAAGAACCTGGCCGAGGCGAAGGAGTTCATGCGGATGATGCTCTCCAAGGAGTGGTCGACGCTCTTCGCCAAGGAGGCCAACTCGCTCACCATCCTCGCCGACGGCGTGGACCCGAGCGTCAAGCTGCGCCCCGGCACCCAGTCCACCGTCGAGGCGTCCAAGAAGGCCGGCACCAACACCTTCCGGTTCCTCTACACCGAGTGGTACAGCGAGATGGACACCGAGATCCAGAACGCCTCCAACGAGCTGATGGCGAAGCGCATCCAGCCCGCGGAATGGCTGAAGCGGGCCCAGGCCGCGGTCGACAAGGCCGCCAAGGACCCGGCGGCCAAGAACAACCACCGCGACTGATCTCGCGCACCACCGAGCCGGGAACAGCCGGGAACACCGGCAACACCAGGGACAGGAACGCCACGCCATGCGCAAAGGGCAGTACAAGTTCGTCACGGGATTCCTCTTCGTCCCCGTGGCCCTCTATCTGGTCTTCGTCATCTGGCCGTACCTCCAGACGTTCGGCTACTCGCTGACCGACTGGAAAGGCCAGTCGCAGACCTTCTCCTTCGTCGGACTCGACAATTACGTCGCCCTCTTCAAGGACGACGTCTTCCTGGGAGCGGTCTGGCACAACATCCTGTTCCTGGTGTTCATCCCGGTGATCACCATCCTGCTCGCCCTCTTCTTCGCCTTCATGGTGAACGCGGGCGGGCGCAGCCGGGCCGGCGGAGTGGCCGGCGTCGGCGGATCGAAGTTCTACAAGATCGTCTACTTCTTCCCGCAGGTCCTCTCGCTCGCGATCCTCGCCGTGCTCTTCGGCGCCGTGTACCGCAGCGACACCGGCGGAATGCTCAACGGGGTGCTGCTCAAGCTCGGCCTCATCGACGCGGAGAACCCGGTCGAGTGGCTGAACGAGCCGAACTTCGTGCTCTGGGCGCTGATGGCGGTCGTCGTCTGGCACGGCGTCGGCTTCTACCTGGTGCTGTTCTCCGCCGCCATGCAGTCCATCCCCAAGGACATCTACGAGGCCGCGCTCATCGACGGCGCCGGCCGCGCCCAGTCCTTCTTCCGCATCACCCTGCCGCTGCTGTGGGACTCCGTGCAGACGGCCTGGGTCTACCTCGGCATCGTGGCGATGGACATGTTCGTCCTCGTCTCGACCATGACCTCCGGCGACTACGGCGGTGGCCCCGACCACCACAGCGAGGTCATGTCCACCGTGATGATGCGGAACTTCCTCTACTTCGGAAAGAGCGGCTACGCCTGCGCCATGGGCGTCGTGATGCTGCTGCTCACCCTGATCGTGTCCGTGGTCACGCTGCGCGCCACCCGCCGCGAGCGCCTCGAGTTCTGAGCGGGAGAACCGACGATGACTGCACCCATCCAGAAGTCCGACACCCCCACGGCCGGGGTGCCCCGCCAGCGCGCGGGCGGCAAGACCGGCAAGAGCGGCGCTCCGGCGTCCGGCCCCGCCCGCGAGGGCACCGTCCTCAACGTCTTCTCGCACGGCTTCCTCGCCCTCTGGGCGCTGATGATCGTGCTGCCGCTGGTCTGGCTCGTCCTGAGCTCCTTCAAGACCGACTCACAGATCGCCGGCTCGGCCTTCGGCTGGCCCGCCCACTGGTCCTTCGACGTCTTCACCCGGGCCTGGCACAAGGGCATCGGCGACTACTTCCTCAACACCGTGATCGTCCTGGTGTTCTCGGTGCCGCTGACCATGCTCTTCGGCTCCATGGCCGCGTACGTGCTCGCGCGCTACCGCTTCTGGGGCAACCGGCTCATCTACTACTTCTTCGTCGCCGGCGCGATGTTCCCGGTCTTCCTGGCGCTCGTCCCGCTCTTCTTCATGGTGAAGATGCTCGGGATGCTCAACACCTACCATGGCCTGGTCCTGGTGTACGTCGCCTACTCGATGCCGTTCACCGTCTTCTTCATGCACTCCTTCTTCAGGACGCTGCCGGAGGCCGTCTTCGAGGCCGCGATCCTGGACGGCGCCTCGCACACCCGGGCCTTCTTCCAGGTGATGCTGCCGATGGCGAAGCCGGGCCTGGTGAGCGTCGGCATCTTCAACACGCTGGGGCAGTGGAACCAGTTCCTGCTGCCGACCGTGCTGATGCAGCCCCAGACGGGTGACGACCCCGAGCGGTACGTGCTCACCCAGGGCCTGATCCAGCTCCAGCAGCAGCAGGGCTACGCCTCCGACCTGCCGGTGCTCTTCGCCGGCGTCACGATCGCCATGATCCCCATGCTGGTGGTCTACCTGTCCTTCCAGCGCCAGGTCCAGGCAGGTCTCACCTCGGCCACGCTCAAGTAACGAGTCGGCGTTCCGTCCGGCCCCCGGGGACTCACTTCCCCGGGGGCCGGATCTTTTGCGTCCGCATTCCGCTCCGCTGTAGGACTTGACGCCGACAAGCCCCACAGCGGAGCTTGGAGTTCATAACTTGTACACGTCGTAGGGTGGAGAGAGTCAATGGAGACTCCGGGGTCGCAGTCCTCGCTGCACCGGGCCAATCTGGAGCGGGTCGTCCGGGCGGTAAGGATGGCCGGATCGCTCACCCAGGCGGAGATCGCCCGGGCGACGGGCCTGTCCGCCGCCACGGTCTCCAACATCGTGCGGGAGCTGAAGGACGGCGGCACCGTGGAGGTCACCCCGACCTCCGCCGGGGGCCGCCGGGCCCGCAGCGTCTCGCTCAGCGGCGACGCCGGCATCGTCATCGGCGTCGACTTCGGGCACACGCACCTGCGCGTCGCGGTCGGCAACCTGGCCCACCAGGTGCTCGCCGAGGAGGCCGAGCCGCTGGATGTCGACGCCTCCGCCGCGGAGGGCTTCGACCGGGCGGAACAGCTGGTCACGCGGCTGATCGCGAGCACCGGCATCGGCCGGGACAAGGTCATCGGCGTCGGCCTCGGCGTGCCCGGCCCGATCGACGTGTCGTCGGGCCTGCTCGGCTCCACGTCGATCCTGCCGGGCTGGAGCGGGATCAACCCCGCCGACGAGCTCTCCGCCCGCCTGGGCGTCCCCGTGCACGTCGACAACGACGCCAACCTCGGCGCGCTCGGCGAGCTGGTCTGGGGCAGCGGCCGGGGCGTGAAGGACCTCGCGTACATCAAGGTCGCCAGCGGTGTCGGCGCCGGCCTGGTGATCGACGGCCGGGTCTACCGGGGCCCGGGCGGCACGGCCGGCGAGATCGGCCACATCACGCTCGACGAGTCGGGCCCGGTGTGCCGCTGCGGCAACCGGGGCTGCCTGGAGACCTTCACCGCCGCCCGCTACGTCCTGCCGCTGCTCCAGCCCAGCCACGGGCCCGACCTGACCATGGAGCGGGTGGTCCAGCTGGCCCGCGAGGGCGACCCCGGCTGCCGCCGGGTGATCGCCGACGTCGGCCGGCACATCGGCAGCGGCGTCGCCAACCTCTGCAACCTCTTGAACCCGAGCCGGGTGATCCTGGGTGGCGATCTGGCCGAGGCCGGCGAGCTGGTGCTCGCGCCCATCAGGGACTCCGTCTCCCGCTACGCCATCCCCAGCGCCGCCCGGCAGCTCTCCGTGGCTCCCGGGGCCTTGGGCGGCCGGGCCGAGGTGCTCGGCGCGCTCGCGCTCGTACTGAGCGAGATGGGCGAGTCGACGCTCCTGGAGGGCGCTGTGGGCGCTATGGGCGGTTTGTCGGGGGCGATGAAGACGAAGTCTCCTGCCTTCACTTAGATAACGAATGGCACCGTTGTCGTCTCGTTAAGGATTTACTCCTTGACGTCGGACGTACGGCCGAGTTGACTTCCAGCCACCTCGGCCGCAACGTCGCGGCCTCGTCAGGGAGGCAACCCCACATGAACGCAGTGACGCGTCGCGTCGTCATAGGCACGGCCGCGGTTTCCATGGCCCTCTCCCTCGCCGCCTGCGGCAAGGCCGGCGACAACGGCTCCGGCGGCTCGGCCGGCGGTGACAGCAAGACGATCGGTCTGCTCCTGCCGGAGAACAAGACCACGCGCTACGAGACCTTCGACCGCCCGATCATCGAGGCGAAGATCAAGGCCCTGTGCTCCGACTGCGAGGTCAAGTACAACAACGCCGCGCAGGACACCGAGACGCAGAAGAAGCAGTTCGACGCGCTCGTCACCCAGGGCGTGAAGGTCATCATCCTGGACTCGGTCGACTACAAGGCCACCAAGTCCTGGGTCCAGCAGGCCGAGGCCAAGGGCGTCAAGGTCGTCGCGTACGACCGCCTGGCCGAGGGCCCGATCTCCGCCTACGTGTCCTACGACAACGAGAAGATCGGCCGCCTGCAGGGCGAGGCCCTGGTGAAGGCCCTCGGTGCCGGCGCCAAGTCCGCCAACGTTGTCATGATCAACGGCTCGCCGACCGACCCGAACGCCCCGCTGTTCAAGAAGGGCGCCCACAGCGTCATCGACGGCGCCGTGAAGAAGGTCGTCTACGAGCAGGACATCCCGGACTGGTCCCCGGACGAGGCCAACAAGAAGATGGGCGCCGCCATCGACTCGCTGGGCAAGACCGGCTTCCAGGGCGTCTACTCCGCCAACGACGGCATGGCCGGCGGCATCATCACCGCCCTCAACAAGCAGGCCGTCAAGGTCCCGGTCGGCGGCCAGGACGCCGAACTCGCCGGTCTCCAGCGCATCCTGAAGGGCGACCAGGCCTTCACGATCTACAAGCAGATCAAGCCCGAGGCCGAGACCACCGCCGAGATCGCCGTCAAGCTCCTCAAGGGCGAGAAGATCGACGAGCTCACCCCGGTCCAGGTCGACAGCCTCACCGGCGAGTTCAAGGGCATCCCGGCGAAGCTGTACGACGCGCAGGTCGTGACCAAGGAGAACATCGCCTCCACGATCATCGCGGACAACGTCTACAAGGCGGCCGACATCTGCACCGCCGAGTACAAGGCGGCCTGCGACGCCGCGGGCATCAAGTAGCCCGCCGGGCCCGGCTCGTCCCGCCCCGCCCCCCACGCAGAAACGGTTCGGCGCACCCGCCCCGACATCCACGCCCCGCAAGCGGGGGCGGGGCGCCGGACTCCCCTCTCTTCTGCACCCCCTCAGTCTTTCTGCACCACATCCCCGCCGGTCAGGCGGCGAAGGAGATGATTCACGTGTCCGCTGCGCCCGTGCTGGCGTTGCGCGGGGTCTCCAAGCGGTTCGGCGCCGTCCAGGTGCTCACCGATGTCGATCTGGAGATCCACGCCGGAGAGGTCGTCGCCCTGGTGGGCGACAACGGCGCCGGCAAGTCCACCCTCGTCAAGACCATCTCGGGCGTCCACCCGATCGACGAGGGCACCATCGAGTGGGACGGCCGCCCCGTCCAGATCACCAAGCCCCACGACTCCCAGAACCTCGGTGTCGCGACCGTCTACCAGGACCTCGCGCTCTGCGACAACCTCGACGTCGTCGCCAACCTCTTCCTCGGCAGCGAACTGAGCTCCGGCTCCGTGCTCGACGAGATCGCCATGGAGAAGCGGGCCCGGGAGCTCCTGGACACCCTGTCCATCCGGATCCCGTCGGTCCGGATCCCCGTCGCCGCCCTCTCCGGCGGCCAGCGTCAGGTCGTGGCCATCGCCCGCGCCCTGATCGGCGACCCCAAGATCGTCATCCTGGACGAGCCCACCGCCGCCCTCGGCGTCGAGCAGACCGCACAGGTGCTCGACCTGGTGGAGCGGCTGCGCGAGCGCGGCCACGGCGTCATCCTCATCAGCCACAACATGGCCGACGTGCGCGCCGTCGCCGACAAGGTCGCCGTGCTTCGGCTCGGCCGCAACAACGGCGTCTTCGACGTCGCCGACACCACCCACGAGACGATCATCGCCGCCATCACGGGTGCCACGGACAACGCCGTGACCCGCCGGCAGGCCCGTACGGCTGCGAAGGAGGACGCGAAGTGAGCGACCTCACCAAGACCACGCCCGAAGAGTCCGCGCAGAACGGGGGCGTCGAGCAGTCCGCCGCGCCGGTCCCGGCCGTCGACCCCCGCCTCCTCGTCCGCGAGGAGGGCCTCAAGGGCTACCTGACCGAGTTCTCCCGCAAGATCCGCGGCGGCGAGCTCGGCTCCCTGCCGGTGATCCTCGGCCTGATCGTCATCGCGATCGTCTTCCAGCTCCAGAACAGCAACTTCCTGTCCGCGAGCTCGGTCGCCAACGTCGCCGTCTACGCCTCCGGCCTCGGCATCATGGCCGTCGGCATCGTCTTCGTGCTCGTCCTCGGCGAGATCGACCTCTCCATGGGCTCGGTCGCCGGCGTCGGCGCGGCCGTCTGGGCCGGCCTCCAGGTCACCCACGGCATGAACGAGTGGCTGTCCATCGTGCTCGCGGTGCTCACCGGCACCGTCATCGGCGCGCTGCACGGCTTCTTCTTCGCCAAGATCGGCGTCCCCGCCTTCGTGGTCACCCTGGCCGGCTTCCTCGGCTGGATGGGCCTCCAGGAATGGCTGATGGGCGGCGAGGGCTCCATCAACACGCCGTCCGGCAGCGTGGTGGAGAACCTCACCAACTACTTCTTCGCCGACAAGATCGCCGCGTACGGCCTCGCCCTGCTCGCCGTCGCCCTCTACGTGCTCTCGCAGCTGCGCGACAGCAGCCGCCGCAAGGCCGCCCAGCTCCCGGCCCGCCCGATGAGCGAGATCCTGCTGCGCACCGGTGTCGTCGCCGTCCTGGTCTTCGTCGTCGCGTACGTGATGAACGAGCCCGCCGGCGCCCGCGGCCTGCCGCTCGCCCTGGTGCTCTTCCTGGCCGTCCTGGTGATCGCCGACTTCGTCGCCCGCCGCACCCTCTTCGGCCGCAAGGTCTTCGCGGTCGGCGGCAACGCCGAGGCGGCGCGCCGCGCCGGCATCAACGTGGACCGGATCCGGATCGCCGTCTTCGCGATCTCCGGCACCCTCGCCGCCTTCGGCGGCCTGTTCATCGCGAGCCTCTCCGGCGGCGCGACCAAGAGCCTCGGCGGCGGCAACACGCTGATGCTGGTCATCGCCGCTGCCGTGATCGGCGGCACCAGCCTCTTCGGCGGCCGGGGCAAGGTCTGGTCCGCGCTGCTCGGCATGATCGTGATCCAGTCGATCCAGCAGGGTCTGAACATGATCGGCATGTCCAACGCGATCCAGAACATGATCACCGGTGCGGTGCTGCTCGCCGCCGTCGTGATCGACTCGGTCTCCCGCCGCACGCAGAAGACCGCGGGCCGCGCGTGACGCCGGTCACCACCGCGTAACCCGGACCCCGTACAGTCCGCCCGGCGCCGAGAACCGGCGCCGGGCACTGCTGCGTCCGGAGCAGTGCGGCGACCGCACGGATCATCGGTGTGTCGGCCATCCGGGTGGCGGTGAAGCCCCCGGCCCGATGCCCACGATCCAAGACGGAACATTAGACTCGACAAATCGGCAAGCTCGACCAGTTCAAAGCAAGGAGGCACGGGTGGCTCTGCTGACCCGTATCAGGGGACCGCGAGATCTGGACCGGCTCTCCTCGGAACAGCTGGACCAGCTGGCCGAAGAGATCAGGACTTTCCTCGTGGACGCCGTCTCCAAGACCGGCGGGCACCTCGGTCCCAATCTCGGCGTGGTCGAGCTGACCATCGCCCTGCACCGCGTCTTCGACTCGCCCAAGGACAAGGTCCTCTGGGACACCGGCCACCAGAGCTACGTCCACAAGCTGCTCACGGGCCGCCAGGACTTCTCCAAGCTCAAGATGAAGGGCGGCCTGTCCGGCTACCCGTCGCAGGCCGAGTCCGAGCACGACGTCATCGAGAACTCGCACGCCTCGACCGTCCTCGGCTGGGCCGACGGCCTCGCCAAGGCCAACGAGGTCCTGAAGAGGGACGACCACGTCGTCGCCGTCATCGGCGACGGCGCGCTGACCGGCGGCATGGCCTGGGAGGCGCTCAACAACATCGCCGACGCCAAGGACCGTCAGGTCGTCATCGTCGTCAACGACAACGAGCGTTCCTACGCGCCCACCATCGGCGGCCTCGCCAACCACCTGGCCACCCTGCGCACCACCGACGGCTACGAGCGCTTCCTCGCCCGCGGCAAGGACATCCTGGAGCGCACGCCCGTCGTCGGGAAGCCGCTCTACGAGACGCTGCACGGCGCCAAGAAGGGCCTGAAGGACTTCATCGCCCCGCAGGGCATGTTCGAGGACCTCGGCCTGAAGTACGTCGGCCCCATCGACGGTCACGACATCGAGGCCCTGGAGTCGGCGCTCACCCGCGCCAAGCGCTTCGGCGGCCCGGTCATCGTGCACTGCCTCACCGAGAAGGGCCGCGGCTACCAGCCGGCGCTCCAGGACGAGGCCGACCGCTTCCACGCCGTCGGCAAGATCCACCCCGACACCGGTCTGCCGATCGCCTCCTCCGGCGCCGACTGGACCAGCGTCTTCGGCGAGGAGATGGTCGCTCTCGGCAAGGAGCGCGAGGACATCGTCGCCATCACGGCGGCCATGCTCCAGCCGGTCGGCCTCGACCGCTTCGCCAAGGCCTTCCCCGAGCGCGTGTTCGACGTCGGCATCGCCGAGCAGCACGGCGCGGTCTCCGCGGCCGGCCTCGCCACCGGCGGCCTGCACCCGGTCTTCGCCGTCTACGCGACCTTCCTCAACCGCGCCTTCGACCAGGTCCTGATGGACGTGGCCCTGCACAAGTGCGGTGTCACCTTCGTCCTGGACCGGGCCGGCATCACCGGCACGGACGGCGCCTCCCACAACGGCATGTGGGACATGTCGATCCTCCAGGTCGTGCCCGGCCTGCGGCTCGCCGCGCCGCGCGACGCCGACCAGGTCCGCGCCCAGCTGCGCGAGGCCGTCGAGGTCACCGACGCCCCCACCGTGGTCCGCTTCTCCAAGGGCGCGGTCGGCCCCGCCGTACCCGCCCTGCGCCGGGTCGGCGGCATGGACGTGCTGCGCGAGGCCGGCAGCGACACGCCCGACGTGCTGCTCGTCTCGGTCGGCGCGCTCGCGCCGATGTGCCTGGAGATCGCCGACCTGCTCGACAAGCAGGGCATCTCCACCACCGTCGTCGACCCGCGCTGGGTCAAGCCCGTCGACGAGGCCCTCGCCCCGCTCGCCGAGGGCCACCGCGTCGTCGTCACCGTCGAGGACAACAGCCGCGTCGGCGGCGTCGGCTCCGCCGTCGCCCAGGCCCTGCGCGACGCGGGCGTGGACGTGCCGCTGCGCGACTTCGGCATCCCGCCGCGCTTCCTCGACCACGCCTCGCGCGGCGAGGTGCTCGCCGAGATCGGCCTGACCGCGCCGGACATCGCGCGCCAGGTCACCGGTCTGGTCTCGCGCCTGGACGGCAAGTTCGAGAGCAGCGCCAAGGCCGTGGAGCCCGCGCGGGACTGACGCCGGCTTCCCTCACCGAGTGTCACCATTGGGCCGGTCGGCTCACCCCCTGGGGTGCCGACCGGCCCTTCCGCGTGCATCCTGGCCTGAGAGCGGGCAGCCCCAGGGCGAGCCAGGGAGGTAGGACCGTGAGCACGGACCAGCAATCCACGCGGAACTCCGGCCTGTTCCGGACCAAGTCGGTCGAACAGTCGATCCGCGACACCGAGGAACCCGAGCACGCGCTCAAGAAGTCCCTCTCCGCCTGGGACCTCACCGTGTTCGGCGTCGGCGTCATCATCGGCACCGGCATTTTCGTCCTCACCGGCAAGGTCGCCAAGGAGAACGCGGGCCCCGCCACCGCCCTCGCCTTCGTCGCCGCCGGCATCGTCTGCGCCCTCGCGGCCCTGTGCTACGCCGAGTTCGCGTCCACGGTGCCGGTCGCCGGTTCGGCGTACACCTTCGCGTACGCCTCCATCGGCGAACTGCCGGCCTGGATCATCGGCTGGGACCTCGTCCTGGAGTTCGCGCTCGGCACCGCCGTGGTCGCCGTCGGCTGGTCCGGCTACGTCCGCTCGCTCATGGACAACATCGGCTGGCACCTGCCGGCCGCGCTCGAAGGGCCCGACGTGCCCGGCGGCACCTTCGACATCCTCGCCTTCCTGCTCGTCCTGGTGCTCACCGCGGTCCTCGTGCTCGGCATGAAGCTGTCCGCCCGGATCACCGCCGTGGTCGTGGCCATCAAGGTGACCGTGGTGATGATCGTGATCATCGCGGGCCTGTTCTTCATCGTGGGCGACAACTACAAGCCGTTCATCCCGCCGGCCGTCACCCCGCCCGGCGGCGGCAGCGACTGGACCGCGCCGCTGGTGCAGCTGATCTTCGGCTACCAGCCGACCAACTTCGGCGTCATGGGCATCTTCACCGCCGCCTCCGTCGTCTTCTTCGCCTTCATCGGCTTCGACGTGGTCGCCACCGCCGCCGAGGAGACCCGGATCCCGCAGCGCGACATGCCCCGCGGCATCCTGGGCTCGCTGTTCATCTGCACGGTGCTCTACGTGGCGGTCGCCCTGGTCGTCACCGGAATGGAGCACTACACCAAACTCTCCGTCAGCGCCCCGCTCGCCGACGCCTTCAAGGCCGTCGGCCACCCCTTCTACGCGGGCGTCATCAGCTTCGGCGCCGCCATCGGCCTGACCACCGTCTGCCTCATCCTGCTGCTCGGCCAGACCCGCGTGTTCTTCGCGATGAGCCGCGACGGACTGCTGCCGCGCTTCTTCTCCATCACGCACCCGCGCTTCAAGACCCCGTACCGGCCGACCATCCTGCTCGGCGGCATCATCTCCATCGTCGCCGGCTTCACCAGCATCAACGAGCTCGCGACCCTGGTGAACATCGGCACCCTCTTCGCCTTCGTCGTGGTCGCCGCCGGCGTCATGGTCCTCCGCCGCAAGCGCCCCGACCTGCACCGCGCCTTCCGCACCCCGTGGGTCCCGGTGATCCCGATCGCCTCGATCGCCGCCTCGCTCTGGCTGATGCTCAACCTGCCCGCCGAGACCTGGTTCCGCTTCGCCGTCTGGATGGTGGTCGGCTTCGTCGTCTACTTCCTGTACGGGCGCAAGCACAGCCGGCTCGGCCGGGTGGGGCAGGACGCGAAGTACTGACGGGACGTCCTACGGGAGGGCGCGCGGGCCGACCCACCGCGCGCCCGTCTCCGCCACCCTCCGCCGCAGCTCCCGGTCGGCCGTGACCACCAGGCACGGCCGGCCGGCCGCGTTCCGGGCGAGCTCCACGATCAGGTCGTCCCCGCTGCCGGGCGCCTCCTCGACCCTCACCCCCGGCACCGGGGCGACACCCCGGGCCCGGCCCTCCACGACGAGCACGATCTCGTACGGGCCGGGGTACGGGCCCTCCGCCGGCCCGCCGCGCTCGGCGAGCCGGTCCCGCAAGCGCTCGGCGGCGCCGCGCCGGTCCTTCCACCAGCCGTCGGGAACCGAACCGACCACATTGGCACCGTCGACGACGAGCAGGGGGAGTGTCATGCCCCGAGGATGCCAGCTGATCAGCCGCCGGTCGCCGGGGACTTCTTCGCCGACGCCGGGATGTCGCTGTCCTCGCGGATCGCCGTCCACAGCTGCGTGGCGTTCGGCTCGTACGCGACGACCCGGTTCGGGTCCTTCTTGTCGTAGGCGACCGGCAGCATGATCGTCTCCATGTTCCCCGGGTCCACGCCGTTGAGGCTGCGGGCGTAGTCGCTGAGCGCGGTCAGGGAGGCCAGCTCGGAGTCGGTGGTGAGCGCCTTGGTCGCCGAGTCGGCGATCTTGTACGTCTTGGTCGGGCTGCCGAGCAGGTCCTGCTTCTTCACCTCGGTGAGCAGCGCGGTGAGGAACTTCTGCTGGTTGCCGATGCGGCCCAGGTCGCTGCCGTCGCCGACGGCGTACCGGGTGCGCACGAAGGCGAGCGACTGCGTGCCGTCCAGGCGCTGCGGACCGGCGGCGAGGTCGAGACCGGTGTGCTTGTCCTTGATGGGCTTGTCGACGTCGACGGTCACTCCGCCGATCGCGTCGACGAGGTCCTTGAACCCGGCGAAGTCGATCTCCATGTAGTGGTCGAGCCGCACCCCGGACATCTTCTCGACGGTCTTCACCACACACGCCGGACCGAAGCCCGAGTACACCGAGTTGAACATGACCCGCTTCGCCTCGGGCGCCGTCCCGCCGCCGCGCCGCGTGCACTCCGGCCGCGTCACCAGCGTGTCGCGCGGAATGCTGACCGCCGTGGCCTTCTGCCGCCCCTCGGGCACGTGCACCACGAGCGCCGTGTCCGAGCGCGCCCCGCTCACCGCGGCCCCGTCGAGCGCGGCGTTCGCACCGGCCCGCGAGTCCGAGCCGAGCACCAGCAGGTTCTGTCCGGACGTCGGCAGCTTCGGCGGCCGGTTGTCGCCGAGCTCCTTGGTGATGTCGACGGCCTTGATGTTGCCGTCGATGCTCGAGTACATCCAGTACACGGTCCCGCCGGCGGCGAGGACGAGCACGAGCAGGGTCAGCAGGACGATGCGGCCGGTCCTGCGCTTGCGGGGAGCCCTGCGGCGCGAGCCGCTCACCGTCGTGTTGTGGTCGGTCATGGCTGGGTTGAGTCTCTTCCTTCGTGGCGCAACGGTATGAAAGTGTGCAGATCGGGTTTTGTCGGGAATCTGGAGCCGTCGGCCGCCCGTGAACGCCCGGTGAAGCGTGTGACAAACTTCGGGGCGACGGACAGGCGGAGAGGCGGATGGTGATCGTGATCCGTGGCAGGAACAGGGGTGGGAACACGGACTCCGGCGTGGTCGCCCCTCTCGACACCGAGGCTCCCGGGCCGGTCACGGCCCGCCCGCCGGCCGGCCGCTGGCTGTTCACCGGCGGCGACGGACGCCTGACGGCCTACGCGACCACCGCCACCGGCCTCGTCCGCTGGACCGAGACCGCGCACGGTTCCTTCGAGGGTCCCCGGTCCGTCGAGGTCCCGGGCTGGGCAGGTCCGCTGAGCCTCGCGCGCAGCACCGAGGGATACGTCTGCTTCGCCGGTCTCCGGCGCGCGCCGCAGGGCGACGCCGGCCATGTGATCGTCAGCACCCAGTACCAGACCGGCCGTCCGCTCACCGACTGGTACGACCTCGGGGTGCCGTCCGGGGAGGGCGGCGGCAGCGGCGACCCGGTCGTCGGCGGACCCCTGGTCGTGGTCAACCAGACCTCCGGGTCCGTGCACGTCCTGGTGTCCCTGCGGCACGGCGGGATCGTGCGGCGCAGCCGCTCCGCCGAAGGCCGCTGGGGTCGCTGGAAGAACGTCACCGACCGCCCGTACACGGGGGAGTTCACCGCGGTCATGCCGACGGGCGGCCCACTGGAGGTCCTCGCCGTGGGCGCCGACGGCTCCGTGGACCGCTGGGCGGGTGCCGGCGGCGGCCGCTTCGAGCTGAGGGATCGTTTCGGCATAGCCGTGGCCGACGGCACCCTGACCGCCCTCGAAACCGGCAGGAAGCGCGCCACGTACCTGTGGCGCTACCCCGGGGACGACTCGCTGGTCGCCTGGCGCGCCGCGACGGGCGGCGCCCAGGCCGCCGGTGTCATGGCGCTCGGCGGCCCCGGCGGCCGGGGCCGCCCCGGCGCGGCGCGGACCGTCATCGGCGACTACGACTGCACGGTGCTCGCCCAGTGCGGCGCCCACGGCGGGATCGAGGTCACCGCCTACGTCACCGAGAACGAGAGCTACGGCACCTGGTGGGCGCCCATCGGCGACCCGGCGACCACCGCGCACGCCCCGCAGCCGGGCGTCGACGGCGCGGGACGGCTGGTCGTCGCCGCGCTCGACGGCACGGGCGCCCTGCTGCTGTCCCGTCAGGACCTGACACAGGACGGCCTCGTCTTCGGACCGTGGCAACGGGTGGGAGACCATGCGTCGTCAGTGCGTTCCGGGCAGCGGTAGCCGCTCGGACACCTCGAGGGACAGGTCGCCCTCCGGGGTGTAGAACGGCGTCGCCGCCAGCTCGTGACCGGGCGTGGTCGCCGAGGGCGCGAAGACCATCGGTGCCCGGCTGACCACGTCGACCTCGGGAGACCGCTTGCGGCCGAGCCGCACCTCCTGGGTGACCCCCTCGAAGCTCACCGCCAGGTGGACGTCCCACACTCCGGTGCGCAGCGGCCAGCCGTCGGACATCTGGCGCAGGTTGATCCGGGTGGAGAAACGGCCCATCGCCCGGGTCTTGCCCTTGGAGTTCAGCAGGGTGTCGTCGCGGCGGGCCGTGACGGAGAAACGCTCCTCCGCCCCGGTCAGCCGGTGCCGCAGCACGACCTTCGTGTTCCGCTCGCGCGTGCTGAGCTGCTCGAAGAACGCGTGGCCGTCGAGGAGCAGCAGGGGACCGTTCCACCGCATGCTCGTCAGCTGCTGGTTCACCGTCATCTTGTCGGTGATGTCGAAGAGCTCGTCGGGCAGGTTCACCGCCGGATCGCGGAAGAACGGCAGCAGGGAGTAGACCCGCCCGTTCTCGACCGTCTTCTTCGGCGCCGGCCGGTCCTTGTCCGCCTCGTACGCCGCCATCCACTCGGCCTGCTGGTGATGGCCGGCGGCGATCAGCGCGTACCGCACGGCGAGGGGCCGCGGCAGCAGTGCCAGGGCGCTCGCGGGCACCTGGCCGCGCAGCAGCTCCGCGGCCGCCCACAGGGTGCGCTCCCGCTCGGCGGGCTGCTCCGAGGCGAGCAGCATCGCCCCGGTGGCCTTGCCGAGATCGGCCTCCAGGTGGCGGGAGATCAGCAGGTCCAGGCCCGGGCCCGGGGGCAGCATCGCGGTCAGCAGCGAGATCATCCGGCCGACCAGGGCGACCCGCTGCGGCAGGGGCACGGCCCCGGTCTGCCCCGGGCCCTTGACCACGCACGGCTCGTCCGCCACGACGGCGATGTTGTCGGCGCGGATGAAGGCGGCGGCGGTGAAGGCCTGGTCCTCGCCGATCGTCATGTCGGAGGGGAACTCCAGGCCGCAGCGCCGCACCAAGCTCGTGCGGAACAGCTTGTCCGGCGTCAGCGACCAGTACACGCGCGATCCGTAGAGGTCCACGGACCCCTGGGTCCTGCGGAACATCGACGTCGCGACGGCGTGCTTGCCGGAGCTCTCCAACTTGCCCAGCACCACGTCGGCCTCGTTGGCGTCGGCCGAGCCGACCATCAGCTCCAGCGCCCTGGGAGTGAGCCGGTCCGCGCCCGTCAGGAACAGGAGATAGCGGCCGGTGGCCTGGCTCATGCCCCAGTTGCGGGCGTCGGCGGTGGACAGTCCGCGCCGGAACTGGCCGGCCCGCAGCCAGCCGGCGTACCGCTGCTCGGCCTCCGCGAGGAAGGAGCTGCTGCTGTCGGTCGAGCCGTCGTCGACCGCGATGACCTCGATCCGCTCGGCACCGATCGTCTGGCCGAGCAGCGACTCCAGGCAGGCCTGCAGCGTGCGTTCGTGGTCCCTGACGTGCAGGACCACGGTCACGTCGCGTATTTCGCGCGGGTGCACGGGCACGGAGGTGGTCATGGGCCTGCTATCCGTTCTGCGGGGTGGTGGTGGTCCTGGGCCACGGCATCTCGCCGGTGAGCTCCGGCCACTGCCAGGGCCGGAAGTCGGTGGTGAGCCCGTGCTCGGGGAAGACGCCCGGACGGTCCTCCAGGTTGCCCACGTACACGTTCACGGGTGCGGTGACCTTCCCGCCGTCCGGGGTGGCCACGGTGTACTCGAAGCGGTCGTAGCCGGTGAACCCCTGGTACGGGAGGTAGTCCAGCCGGCCGTCGGGCCCCAGCTGGGCGGACCCGGAGCGCGGCTGGGTCACCGAGACCGGCGCGCTGCCCGGCGGGACCGCGGCGAGCACGTCGAGCGAGCCCGGCACGCCGGGGGCGGTGACCAGCCGCAGCCCGGGCGCGAACATCGTGCGGATGAGCAGCGAGCGGTCGCGCAGCGACGCGGTGCGGACGATCTTGCGGGTGTCCCGGTCGGGCACGGCGACCGCGATGTGCGGGCGCAGCCGGGGTTCCTGCTTCTTCGGCCGCCTCACCCGGACCGAGAAGAAGCCGACGCCGTTGCGGCCCGGTTCCGCCCGTACCCGGTACCAGCGCTGCTTCGGGAAGCAGTCCACGTCCTGGACGGCGAGGACCTCCGCCGCGTCGGCGAAGTGCTTCTCCTGGAGATAGGCGTAGCCGAACGGCGCGTTCTCGACGGCGACGGAGAGCGCGAACTGGACGATGTCCCCGGGGGCGACACCGCTGAAGGGCGGCACCGAGCAGTACAGCGCGGCGTGCACCACGCCGGGGGAGTTCTCTTCGGTGCCGACGGCCTTGCCGGCGCACAGCAGGTGGTTCATGGACCGGCCTTACAGATCGCGGGCGGGAGTGACACGGGACTTGGTGCGGTGCAGGAAGGTGGCGTCGTCGAGCCAGCCCATCTCGTCGTACGAGAACGTCCGCCGGTCGAGGTCCTTCACCCAGTGGGCCGGGATCAGCTGCTGCGTCAGCAGCGCGCGGACCGTGAACCGGGCCACCTCGATGGCGCCCTCGGGCCGCACGTGGACGTTGTCGGCGTCCTGCACCACGGGCAGCAGGGGCTCACCGGGCCGCAGATACGTGAACACGTGCTTGGTGTCCTCCGGGCCCAGCTCCTCCCACCACTGCAGGCTCTGGCCGTACACGTCCACGAACGGGACGAACTCCTCCTGGGCCAGCTGCCGCATGGCCACCGGGTAGTCGCCGAGGAACCGGCTCACGTTGCCGTGCCGGTCGATGCGGCGCCGCTCGAACGGCGCCATGAGGATCGGGTGTCCGCCGCGTTCGCGGGCACCCGTGACGTACGCCCGCAGGTGCTCGATGAAGTCCTCGAACGGCTCGGTGTGCAGGCCCGGGTCCGGCTTCCAGTCGATCTGGCCCCACGCGATGACCAGGTAGTCCCCGGGCGCCATGGCGTCCAGGATCCACTGGAGCCGTCCGCGCTCCCGGAAGCTCTTGCTGCTCGCCCGGCCCCGGGCGCAGTTGACGACCTCCAGGTCGTCGGTGAGGAACAGGTCGAGTGCCTGCCCCCAGCCCATCATCGGCAGGTGGCTCGCCGGCCGGCTGACCGTTCCCGAACCACCGGCCAGGAAGAGCCTGGTCCGGTGGCCCGGCTGTTCGTCCGTGTACGTCATGTCCTGTCCCTCCTGCGTCCCCTCTCGTCCCACCTCGCGGCGCGGACCGGAACTCAGAGCTCCTGCGCTTCCTGGCTGCTGCTGAGGACCGAGGCGATCGCCCGCTCGAAGCCCGACTGCGCCGAGGAGCTGCCGGTCGGGTCCTGCTGCCGGACGTCCACGACGTGGCCCGTCATCCGGGACACCAGGACGTCGAGCGCGCTGCGGGCCACGGTCGCGGAGGACAGCAGGGTGCCGGCCGGCTCCTGGCCGAACGCCTTGGTGCGCATCGGGGTCGCGGTGCGCTCGGGGTTCACGCAGTTGACGCGGACGCCGTCCTCCGCCCACTCCTCGGCGAGCGCCTGGGTCAGGTTGACCACGGCCGCCTTGGTGGAGGAGTACAGGCTGTACTCGGAGCGGCCCCGGGTGTAGCTGCTGGAGGTGAACAGCAGCAGCTGGCCGTGCGTTTCGGCCAGGTACTTGTAGGAGAAGCGGGCGATGTTCACCGGGGCGAGGTAGTTGACCGCGGTCGCCTCGCGGATGGTCTCGCTGTCGGTGTCGGCCAGCCGGCCGGTGCGCAGCACGCCCGCGGTGTTCACCACGTAGTCGACCCGGCCCGTCTCCGCGTACGCCTTGGCCAGCGCCTCCTCGACGTGCTCCGGGTTCTCCACGTGGGTGCCCGTGCTGGAGCGGCCGAGGGCGTACACCGTGGCGCCGTATCCCTCGGCGAGCCGGGCGATGTCCGCGCCGATGCCGTACGAGCCGCCGAAGACCAGCATGGTGCGGCCGTGCAGCGCCTCCCGGTAGGAGTCCTCGCCGGCCGCCGCGGGCGCCGCCGACGAGGCGAGCTGGAACAGCTTGTCGGCGATGAACACGTCGACCGGCTGGGTGACCTTCATGTTGTACTCGTCGCCCATGACCACGTGGACCGGGACGTCCGGCAGGTACTTGATGACGACCGAGCAGTCGTCGGTCGCCTCGAACGACGGGTCCGCGAGCGCCAGCTCGTAGGCCCGGCGGATGGTCGACAGGTGGAAGCCCTGCGGGGTCTGGCCGCGGCGCAGCCGCGAGCGGTCCGGCACCTCGGTGATGAACTCGCCGTCGTCGCCGTGGGTGCGGGTCACGATGATGGTGTCCGAGGACGGGATCGCCACGTCCACCGCCTGGTAGCGCTCCAGCGCCTCCACGCACTCCTTGACCACGCGCTGCGAGAGCAGCGGGCGCACGGCGTCGTGGAACAGCAGGCTCGCGTCCTCGCCCTCCGCCAGGCTCTCGGTGACGTACCGGATGGCGATGCTCGTGGTCTCGCTGCGGGTCGAGCCGCCGGCCAGCACCCGGGTGACCTTGCCCAGACCGGCCTTGGCGACGATCTTCTCCGCCTCCGCCGTGTGGTCGGCGGCCATGAGCACGATGATCTCGTCGACCTCGGGGGCGTTCTCGAAGATGCACAGGGTGTGCTCGAGTATCGACTTGCCCGCGATCTTCAGGAGCTGCTTGGGGATCGAGAGTCCGACACGCTGGCCCGTGCCGCCGGCGAGGACGACAGCGACAGTACGACGACGGGTGGCGGGGCTGGTCACGGTCTTTCGGTCTCCTGGGTGAAGGGGTGGTGCCGACCTGGGTCGGAAAGCGGCGCCGGTACGCGGGGTGCCGGGCGCGGCCTGTGCATGGACCTGCGGGTGGACCTGCGGTTGGACCTCGGAGTGGAGCTACGCGTGGATCTGCGCCGGGTCCGGATACTCGATCGGGAAATCCCCGAGACCGCGCGCGTACAGGTCGGTCGCCGCCGCGTTGAAGCGGACGACGGACGGCGGATAGTCCGGGCCGAGCAGATAATCCTTCAACTGCTCGCGATAGGCGGCCATCGTGTCCCGCTCCGGATTGAGCATCGCGTCGAGCGCCGCGTCCAGACCGTTGCAGTCCGGATCCAGCAGATAGGACGCGTACGCCGTGCGCTGCTCGTTGCGGAACTGGTGGTCCGGCAGGCCCTCCAGATTGAAGATGGCGTACGGCTTCCGGGTCGCGATGAAGTCCGAGACCACACTGGACATGTCGCCGATGAGCAGGTCCGAGTGGTTGAAGCAGTCGTTGAGCGCGGGGATGCGGTCCAGGACCACGTGGTGGGCCGCGTCCGGCACGGCGCTCCAGTACAGTTCCCCGGCCTGGTTGCGGCTGCGCCGGATGCGGGCGGTGCGCTCGGCCTCGGTGAGGTCCGGGTACGGGGAGCGGACGCCGCGCTCGGAGAGCTCGGCGATGCGCTTGTCGATCCGGGCGAGCTTCTTCGCCGCGCTCTTCGAGTCCGTCATCCTCCGGCCGAAGCGGCGGGCGTTGTCCTCGTTCAGGAGCGCGATGATGCGCCGGTGCGCGGCGCCCGCCGCGGCGGACCGGGAGCCGGTGAGGGGGTGCGGCTTGTAGATGACGCGCAGCTGCTGCTCGTGCGAGAGCAGCGCCTTGATCAGCTTCTCGCCGGCCGGGATCACCGAGGTGTAGCAGGCGTCGTCGGTCCAGCCCTCCCACGTCGGCGCGTAGACGACGGTGGGGACGGGCTGGCTTGCCTGGCCGGTCCAGCGGTGCAGGGACATCAGCTGGGGGCGGCCGACCTCGACGATCTGCTCGGGACGGACGGCGTGCTTGATGCGCTCGTAGCGGTCGCGGCCGGCCCGGCCGGCCACCCAGATCTCGTCGAAGACCTTGCTGACGCGGTTGCTGCTGGCGGCCTTGTCGCTGTCGCCGTGACCGATGAACACGTGCTTGACGTCATGGCGCTGCAGCATGTGCACGTTCTTGCCGGCGTTGCCGGGGTAGAGGCACACGCGCAGCTCGGGCATCTCGACCCGGGCCAGGTACTCGGCCTTCGGGACGCAGATGACGGGGACGGCGGTGGCGTCCAGGTAGCGCAGGGTGGCCCGCTCGCGCAGCACGATGACGGGCCGCAGCTCCATCGCCTCCAGCGACTCCAGCCACATGTTCACCTGGTACATGAAGTCCTTGGAGATCGCCGCGAAGGTGAAGTACAGGGCGACCTGGGGACGGTACCGGGACAGCTCCTCGTTGAGCAGGTCGATGGCCTCGTCGGTGTCGGGCAGGATCAGCGCGTTGCGGGCGCCGGGCAGCAGGACGAGGAGGGCCAGGTAGGCGACCGAGACGGAGAGGATGCCGCCGTAGGTGACGAACCGCCAGTTGTCGGTGGCGATGGTGCCGAGCGCGCCGGCGAAGAGCGGGACGTCCAGGTGCAGCGTCTTGCGGACGTGCTTGTTCATCAGGAACGGGTGCGGCATGCGCCGGATGCCCAGGACCTCCATGTCGAGGCCGCGGGTGGTGTACGGCAGCTCCGCGCGCTTCTTGCGGACGTGCTTGAGCACCGCGCCGTAGGCGAGCTGGAGCACGAAGAGCAGGAGCAGTCCCACCGAGGTCATCTGGACGACGAAGGAGTCGATGTCCGCGATCGCACCGCACAGTGCCAGCAGCAGGAACTGACGGATGATGAAGCGGATGGTCAGACCGAAGCGGGAGTCGCGCAGCCGGTCCAGGGTGGAGGACTGGGCGCTGTGCAGCATCAGGTCGGCGAGGTAGCTGACGGCGGCGGAGGCGGCGAAGACCCTGAGGGACGGCATCACCACCGCGACCATCATGCCGAGGAAACTCAGCACCAGGGCGCCCGAGATGACGGCGCCCAGCAGGGCTTGACGCTGCTGCTTGTTCATGGCCGTGCGGCCCCTCCTTGCCGTTGCCGTGACGCGTGTCACTTCGCGCCGAAACCGCGCCACGGTGGGGGGCGTGACCGTCGGGATGTGAAGACGCCATAAAGCGTCCGCAAAGTATAGGCAAGGGTGACGGGCCGAGGTACGCGGGGTGTCCGCGAAGTGAAGATGGTGCAGCCGTTCACCGAATAGTTATCGAACCATGCCGCAAGAGTGTCCTTCGCCCGTACAACCCTTGCGCAAAGTCGTCGGGTGATCACCCGTGGTGACGGGTGGCGGCGGGCTGGAACCCGTAGAGGGCGATGTTCCTGCGGCCCGCCGTCTTCACCGAGAAGCCCATGCAGAGAAGGGGGTCCGGGGCCATGCGCACGGCAATTCCCTCCGGCTCGCGGAAGCGCAGCGAGGGATCCACCGAAACATGCTGATGACCCGCCACCCGACCCGTGCGGATATCGATCGAGGAAATGAAGGTGTTTCCCCCGGAATCACGGGGATTCCGGCCCCCCGGTTTACTGTAGGGATTTCCGGTGAGCTGGTAGATGAAATCACCGTGCAGTGCGCACCCCTGGAACGTCTCGCTCTCCAGGAAAGCGGCGTTGTCGATTCTGTGCAACGGCGTCCTGTCTCCCGCGACGACGTCGTCCAGGGAATGTACGGAATACCCGTGCGTCCCGTCGGTGCCCACGTAACTGATCAGCAGCCGCCCGGTCGTCATGTCCACGGCCGGATGGACCCGCGTACTGCCCTTCGGCGCGATCCGGTGGTGCCGCACGGACGCGTCGTCGTTGTCGACCACCGCCCCGTCCTCGAAGCGGATCCGGGCGACCGCCCGGCCGAACCCGCTCTTGGGGTGCGCGTCGGACTCCATCCACAGCCACACCGTGGCGCCGCGGGGCTCCACGCCCATGGAGATGCCGTGCCCGAAACCCCGCAGGTACATCCGGCCCAGCTGCTCCCCGGAGCGGGAGAAGCGGGTGACGCACAGGTCCCCGGCGCGCTTCCGCCCCGCCGCGTCCACCGGGGCCTCCTCACCGCTCAGCCGCAGCCCGCCCTGGACCAGCTGGACCACGTACACGCACCGGTTGGTGTCGTCGAAGGCCAGCGACTGCGGCCCGGTGACGTTGCTCAGCGGGGTCGGCTGCCACAGCCGGGTCGGCCGGGCGATGTCGAACGCGCCGGCGATCGCCGGGGCCGCCGGGACGTTCCTGCTCTTGTCGGTCTCGTCGTCTCCCCACAGTGCGATTCCGGCGAGGCCGCCCACGGCCAGGGCGGCGGTGCCCGCCACCAGGAACGTGCGGCGGCTGGGGCCGGAGTCGTGGTTCGACATGGTGCGAAAGCCGTTCTGTCGAGGACAAGACGCGCTATTCTGCCACCCTTTGATCACCTCCCGAACAGAGGGTCGAGTGGGTGGAGCGGGGACGACACGGGCCCTACGGACGGATGCCCGCCCCTCGTCGAGGGACGGGCATCCGCCTTCGTCCGCCGCGCAGTCACGCGGCGACTGCCTTGCGCCGCTACTGCTCCGGCAGCGCCTTACGCCGGGACGCTCGCCACGCCCTGCGCCAGGAACCGCTTGCCGTTGACGCGCTCCGAGACGCCCTCGCGGTCCAGGTACGGCGTGATGCCGCCCAGGTGGAAGGGCCAGCCCGCGCCGGTGATGAGGCAGAGGTCGATGTCCTGCGCCTCGGCGACGACACCCTCCTCCAGCATCAGACCGATCTCCTGGGCCACCGCGTCCAGGACGCGGTCGCGGACCTGCTCCTCCGTGAGGACGACGTCGCCCTGCTTGAGGAGCGCGGCGACCTCGGGGTCGAGCTCCGGCTTGAAGCCGTTCTCCGCGTTGTAGACGTAGAAGCCGCGCTTGCCGGCCTCGACGACGGCCTTCAGGTTGGGGGAGACCTTGAAGCGCTCCGGGAAGGCGCGGTTCAGGGTCTCGGAGACGTGCAGACCGATCGCCGGGCCGACCAGCTCCAGGAGGACCAGCGGGGACATCGGCAGGCCGAGCGGCTCGACCGCCTTCTCCGCCGTCTCGACGGAGGTGCCCTCGTCGATGACGTTCTGGATCTCGCCCATGAAGCGGGTCAGGATGCGGTTCACGACGAACGCCGGGGCGTCCTTCGTCAGAACGGCCGTCTTCTTCAGCTTCTTCGCGACACCGAAGGCGGTGGCGAGCGAGGCGTCGTCCGTCTGCTCGCCGCGCACGATCTCCAGGAGCGGGAGGATCGCGACCGGGTTGAAGAAGTGGAAGCCGACCACGCGCTCGGGGTGCTTCAGCTTGGACGCCATCTCGCTGACGGAGAGCGAGGAGGTGTTGGTGGCGAGGATCGCGTGCGCCGGGGCGACGGCCTCGACCTCGGCGAACACCGTCTGCTTGACGGACATCTCCTCGAAGACGGCCTCGATGATGAAGTCCGCGTCCGAGAAGCCCTCGGCCTTGTCCAGGACACCGGAGACCAGGCCCTTGAGGCGGTTGGCCTTGTCCTGGTTGATCCGGCCCTTGCCGAGCAGCTTGTCGATCTCGCCGTGCACGTAGCCGACGCCCTTGTCGACGCGCTCCTGGTCGATGTCGGTCAGGACGACCGGCACCTCGAGGCGGCGCAGGAAGAGCAGGGCCAGCTGGGAGGCCATCAGACCGGCGCCGACGACACCGACCTTGGTGACCGGGCGGGCCAGCGACTTGTCCGGCGCGCCGGCCGGGCGCTTGCCGCGCTTCTGCACCAGGTTGAAGGCGTAGATGCCGGAGCGCAGCTCGCCGCCCATGATCAGGTCCGCGAGGGCCTGGTCCTCGGCGTCGAAGCCCTTCTGCAGGTCGCCGTCCTTCGACGCCTCGATGATGTCGAGGGCGCGGTAGGCGGCCGGGGCGGCGCCGTGCACCTTGGAGTCGGCGACGGCACGGCCCTTGGCGACGGCCTGGTCCCAGCCCTCGCCGCGGTCGATCTCCGGGCGCTCGACGGACACGTCGCCCTTGAGGACGGACGCGGTCCAGATGAGGGACTGCTCCAGGAAGTCGGCGCCCTCGAAGATCGCGTCGGCGATGCCGAGCTCGAAGACCTGCTTGCCCTTGAGCTGGCGGTTCTGGTTCAGCGAGTTCTCGATGATGACCTGGACGGCCTTCTCCGCGCCGATCAGGTTCGGCAGGATCGTGCAGCCGCCCCAGCCGGGCACCAGACCGAGGAAGACCTCGGGCAGCGAGAAGGCCGGCAGGGCCTTGGAGACGGTGCGGTAGGTGCAGTGCAGACCGACCTCGACACCGCCGCCCATCGCCGCGCCGTTGTAGTACGCGAAGGTGGGGACGGCCAGGCCCGCGAGGCGCTTGAAGACGTCGTGGCCGCCCTTGCCGATGGCCAGGGCCTCCTCGTGCTTCTTCAGCAGCTCGACGCCCTTGAGGTCGGCGCCGACGGCGAAGATGAACGGCTTGCCGGTGATCCCGACGCCGACGATCTCACCGTTCGCGGCCTCCGCCTCGACCTGGTCGATCGCCGTGTTGAGGTTGGCCAGCGACGCGGGGCCGAAGGTGGTCGGCTTGGTGTGGTCGAAGCCGTTGTCCAGCGTGATCAGCGCGAACCGGCCCGCGCCCGCGGGGAGTTCGAAGTGCCGTACGTGGGCGGAGGTGACGACCTCGTCCGGGAAGAGCTCGGCGGCGCCCTTCAGAAGCTCTGCGGTGGTGCTCACTTGCTGCCTCCGGCGTCCTTGTGGTTCGGGTTCTCCCAGATGACCGTGGCGCCCATGCCGAAGCCGACGCACATGGTGGTGAGGCCGTAGCGGACCTCCGGCTGCTCCTCGAACTGGCGGGCCAGCTGCGTCATCAGACGGACGCCGGAGGAGGCGAGCGGGTGGCCGTACGCGATGGCGCCGCCGTACTGGTTGACGCGCGCGTCGTCGTCGGCGATGCCGTAGTGCTCCAGGAACGCGAGGACCTGGACGGCGAACGCCTCGTTGATCTCGAAGAGACCGATGTCCGAGATGGACAGGCCGGCCTTGGCCAGCGCCTTCTCGGTGGCCGGGATCGGGCCGTAGCCCATGACCTCGGGCTCGACGCCGGCGAAGGCGTAGGAGACCAGGCGCATCTTCACCGGGAGGTTGTTCTCGCGGGCGAAGTCCTCGGAGGCGATGATCGAGGCGGTGGCGCCGTCGTTCAGGCCGGCCGCGTTGCCCGCGGTGACGTTGCCGTGGACGCGGAACGGCGTCTTCAGGTTCGCCAGCGACTCCAGGGTGGTGCCCGGGCGCATCGGCTCGTCGGCGGTGACCAGGCCCCAGCCGGTCTCGCCACCGGCGGGGTCGGTGCGGCGCACCGAGATCGGCACCAGGTCCTGCTGGATCTTGCCGTCGGCGTACGCCTTGGCGGCCTTCTCCTGCGAGCGCACGGCGTACTCGTCGGCGCGCTGCTTGGTGATGCTCGGGTAGCGGTCGTGCAGGTTCTCCGCCGTCATGCCCATGAAGAGGGCGGACTCGTCGACCAGCTTCTCGCTGACGAAGCGCGGGTTCGGGTCCACGCCCTCGCCCATGGGGTGGCGGCCCATGTGCTCGACGCCACCGGCGATGACGGCGTCGTACGCGCCGAAGGCGATCGAACCGGCCACCGACGTCACGGCGGTCAGCGCGCCGGCGCACATGCGGTCGATGGAGTAGCCCGGCACGGACTGCGGCAGACCCGCCAGGATGCCGGCGGTACGGCCGAGGGTCAGGCCCTGGTCGCCGATCTGCGTGGTCGCGGCGATGGCGACCTCGTCGATCTTCGCCGGGTCGAGAGCCGGGTTGCGGCGCAGCAGCTCCCGGATGGCCTTGACGACGAGGTCGTCGGCGCGGGTCTCGTGGTAGATGCCCTTCGGGCCCGCCTTGCCGAACGGGGTACGGACGCCGTCGACGAAGACGACGTCCCTGACGGTACGAGGCACGATGGCTCTCCTCCAGGGTGCGGGATGGCACTGCTGCTGCGCGGACGCGTGGCGCCCGGCACGCGGCTAAGCGCGCGCTTGCTACCCCCATGCTACTTACGAGTAACCAAGCTGCCCAGTCCCCGGGCCGGGAGCGGCGAACGTCACACCCCGCCCGGCCCCCGGAGCCGCCACACATCGGCGCCCGGTCGCGCCATCGGCCGCCCGCGCCACACGATCCTGATGCGGTCCGACAGGCGAGCCGGCGCCGTGGCGCGGACGAGGGGCGTCCGCGCGTCGACATCGGTGGGCCGCATCAGCGGCGCGGCAGCGGGCCCCGCCCGTCCATTGCCGCCGCCATCGCCCCCGAGTCTCGGAGTACGTCCCCGACGAAGGCGGTCCGGCGCACGCCGAGGGCCCGCAGGGCCGGGCCGTGGTCGTAGGCGACGACGAGTGCGGCCGTGGCCAGCAGGCCCTGCCAGACCAGGGTCGCGCCGCGTCGGCCGGGGGCGGGCAGTCGCGCGAAGCCCTCGCGCAGCCGCCGGCAGTGGAACGGGACGTGCCGCTCCTCGTCGGCCAGGATCCGGGCGGCGACCGCCACGGCCAGCGGGTCCGTGCAGCCGTCGCGCAGTGCCCGGTAGTAACGGAGGGCCACCGCCTCGGCCACCATCAGGACCAGCAGCTCCGCACGCAGCCCGAGCAGCCGCCGCAGCCGCAGGAACGCGGTGTCGCTCCAGTGGCCGGCCAGCCTCGGCGCCCCGGCCGCGGAGAGCAGCAGGGCGAGCATCCGGGCATGGTTCTGCTCCTCCGCGACGAACAGGTCGATCGCCTCGGCGTAGACCCGGTCGCCGGCCCGCCGCGCCTTCGCCCTGAGCCGGGCGCCGTCCCCGTCCTCGCCGACCTGGAAGCGCTGGATGCTCCGTATCAGCGCGTCCGGCAGCCGGGCGCCCGCCTCCCAGGCGGGGTCGCCGAGCGCGGCGCGGCGCTCGCGCTCGGTGGTGAAGTCGTCGAGCCACTTCGCGTAGCCGTCGTTCGCCGTTCCCGTCGTGGTCGCATTTTTGATCATGTTCAGAAAGTTAGCCAGGAGTGGGCCGGACCAAGAGCGCTTCAGTCGAGCGGTGACAGAACCGGGACATGGCGAAGCCCCCGGTGCCGTGCACCGGGGGCTTCGCCATGCTCGTCTCTTCTGGACGTCTCCCGCTCAGGCCTTCGCCGCCAGGGCGGTGACCAGCAGCGGCGTCACCAGGCCCACCTGCCAGGCGCGCGCGCCGTAGCCGGTCAGGGCCGCCGCGACCGTGTCCGGGTTCACCGGGGCCGGCGGCTCCCAGCAGACCCGGCGGACCGTGTCGGGCGTGATCAGGTTCTCCTGGGGGAGGTTCAGCTCCTCCGCGAGCGCCGACACCGCCGTGCGGGCCGCGGCGAGGCGGGCGGCCGCGGCCGGGTCCTTGTCGGCCCAGGCGCGCGGCGGGGGCGGGCCCGCCACGGGCTGGCCCGGCTGCGGCAGCTCGGCGTCCGGCAGGCCCTTCGCCCGGTCCACCGCCGCCTGCCACTGCTCCAGCTGACGCCGGCCCATCCGCTGCCCGAAGCCGGGCAGCGCCGAGAGCGCGCCCGCGTTCGGGGGCAGCGCGAGCGCCGCCTCCACGATCGCCGAGTCGCTCAGCACCTTGCCGGGGGAGACGTCGCGCCGCTGCGCCACGCGGTCACGGGCCGTCCACAGCTCCCGTACCACCGCCATCTGGCGGCGCCTGCGCACCTTGTGCATCCCGGACGTACGGCGCCAGGGGTCCTTGCGCGGCGGGGCGGGCGGCGCCGAGGCGATGGCGTCGAACTCCTCCAGGGCCCACTCCAGCTTGCCCTGCCGGTCCAGCTCCTTCTCCAGCTCGTCGCGCAGGTCGACGAGGAGCTCCACGTCGAGCGCCGCGTACCGCAGCCAGGGCTCGGGCAGCGGCCGGGTGGACCAGTCGACGGCGGAGTGGCCCTTCTCCAGGGCGTACCCGAGGACCGACTCGACCATCGCGCCCAGACCCACCCGGGGGAAGCCCGCGAGCCGGCCGGCCAGCTCGGTGTCGAAGAGCCGCGTCGGCACCATGCCTATGTCGCGCAGGCACGGCAGGTCCTGGGTCGCGGCGTGCAGGATCCATTCGGTGCCGGCGAGCGCCTCGCCGAGACCGGACAGATCGGGGCAGCCCACCGGATCGATCAGCGCGGTGCCCGCGCCCTCGCGGCGGAGCTGGACGAGATAGGCGCGCTGCCCGTAGCGGTAGCCGGACGCGCGCTCGGCGTCGACGGCGACCGGGCCGCGGCCTGCGGCGAAGGCGGCGATCACCTCGGCGAGGGCGTCGTCGGTCGCGACGACGGGCGGAATGCCCTCGCGCGGTTCGAGCAGCGGGATCGGCAGCCCATGCGCAGGGACGTCGTCGTCCGAGGGGGCGCCCCCGGTGGTTCGCAGTGCGGTGTCACTCGCGGTGTCTTGGGCGTCGGTCACCTGTCAAGGGTATCCGTCAATGGCAAGCGCCCATCGAAGGAACGCTCGGAACGGCCGACTGGCCGGACAGAGAGGGAACGTTCCGTCGACAGGCGCTCGACAGCCGTCACCCACCGTCACACGGGAGGGGCGGCGCGCGGGCGGATCACACCTCGCGGTGCGCCGCTCAGTGGATGATCCCGGTGCGCAGCGCCACCGCGACCATGCCCGCCCGGTCGCCGGTGCCCAGCTTGCGGGCGATGCGGGCGAGGTGGGACTTCACGGTGAGGGCCGAGAGGCCCATGGAGACGCCGATGGCCTTGTTCGACTGGCCCTCCGCGACGAGTCGCAGCACCTCGACCTCGCGGCCGGAGAGCTCGCGGTAGCCGCCCGGGTGGCTCGGGGCGCCCGGGGGGCGGCGGTGGCCGAGGCGGGCGGCCGCGGAGCCGATGGGGGCGGCGCCCGGGCGGGTGGGGTGCCCGATGTTCGTCCGGGTGCCGGTGACGACGTAGCCCTTGACGCCGCCGGCCAGGGCGTTGCGTACCGCGCCGATGTCGTCGGCGGCCGAGAGGGCGAGGCCGTTGGGCCAGCCCGCGGCGCGGGTCTCGGACAGCAGGGTCAGGCCGCTGCCGTCGGGGAGGTGGACGTCGGCCACGCAGATGTCGCGCGGGTTGCCGACGCGGGGACGGGCCTCCGCGATGGACGACGCCTCGATGACGTCGCGCACCCCGAGCGCCCACAGGTGGCGGGTGACGGTGGAGCGGACGCGCGGGTCGGCCACGACGACCATGGCCGTCGGCTTGTTCGGGCGGTAGGCGACCAGGCTTGCGGGCTGCTCGAGGAGAACGGACACCAGGCCTCCTGGGGAAGGTGCGGGACGGAGCCGGCTCGGGGAAGAAGCCGGGGGCGAACCCGTTGCTTTGAAGGGGTCACTGACTCCTTCGGCAGCAGGGCCGCCCGCCTTTAGGGAAAGATCACGATTTAGTGAGTAACAATTGGGGCAATTCGGACGCGCGATCGATCATCGTACGAGCCTCATGCGAACCGGGGTCCCGCCCCACTCGAAAGTGTCCGAAAAACGACCCTCTTCGAGCCTCGCCGGCCCCCGCCGCGCTCTCCGCGCGGCCTACGGGTGCTGCGGCCCCCGCCGCTGCGGCAGCGAGACGACCCCCGCGCCCGACGTCGTCCCCGCCCCCGGCCCGGCCCCCGGCTCGGCCGGTGACGGCGGCAGCCCCGCGACCTGGCACAGCAGATCGCACCAGGCCGCCAGGTGCGTCCCCGTGTCCGGCACCCCCGCCGGACCCTCCCGCGGCGTCCACGACGCCCGGATCTCGATCTGCGTCGCCGGCCGCCGTTCCGCGAGTCCCCCGAAATAGTGGGAGCCCGCCATCGTGACGGTGCCGCTCGCCTCCTCGTACGCGAGCCCGCGCGCCTCGAACGCCCCGGTCAGCCACGACCAGCAGACCTCCGGCAGCAGCGGGTCCGCCGCCATCTCCGGCTCCAGCTCCGCCCGCACCAGCGTGACCAGCCGGAAGGCGCCCTTCCAGGCGTCGTGCCCGGCCGGGTCGTGCAGCAGCACGAGCCGCCCGTCCGCCAGGTCCTCCTCGCCCGCCACGACCGCCGCCTCCAGGGCGTACGCGTACGGGGCGAGCCGCTGCGGCGGCCGGGTCGGGTCCACCTCGATCTCCGGCCGCAGCCGGACCGCGCGCAGCCCCTCGACCGCCCGCCGGAACGCGGGCGGCAGCGGGTTCGTGTCCGTGGGGTCCACCCTGTCGCCCGCCGTCTTCTCCGTCCCTCGAATGCCGTCGGAATGATCGGAAGAATGTCCCTGAGCCGCAGCCATGCGGGGAAGAGTAGGCGGAACGGGGCCCGCGCGCAGGGAGGGACACCCGGGCCGGGCGAGCGGCTTCTCGCCACATGCGAAGATTCTGGGCGTGAGCGCCAACCACAGCCCCGAGGGCAACCAGACGAACCAGACGAAGCACCAGCCGCAGACGTACGACTCCGCGTTCCTGAAGGCGTGCCGGCGCGAGGCCGTGCCCCACACGCCCGTCTGGTTCATGCGGCAGGCCGGGCGGTCCCTGCCCGAGTACCTCAAGGTCCGCGAGGGCATCCCCATGCTCGAGTCGTGCATGCGGCCCGAGCTGGTCACCGAGATCACGCTGCAGCCGGTCCGCCGGCACAAGGTGGACGCCGCCATCTACTTCAGCGACATCGTCGTCCCCCTCAAGGCCATCGGCGTCGACCTCGACATCAAGCCCGGCGTCGGCCCCGTCGTCGCCGAGCCCATCCGCACCCGCGCCGACCTGGCCCGGCTGCGCGACCTGACCCCCGAGGACGTCCACTACGTCACCGAGGCGATCGGGATGCTCACCGCCGAACTGGGGTCCACCCCGCTCATCGGCTTCGCCGGCGCTCCGTTCACCCTCGCGAGCTACCTCGTCGAGGGCGGCCCGTCCCGCAACCACGAGCACACCAAGGCGCTCATGTACGGCGACCCGCAGCTGTGGGCCGACCTGCTCGACCGCCTCGCCGAGATCACCTCGGCCTTCCTCAAGGTGCAGATCGAGGCCGGTGCCTCCGCCGTCCAGCTCTTCGACTCCTGGGTGGGCGCCCTCGCCCCCGCCGACTACCGCCGCTCCGTGATGCCGGCCTCCGCGAAGGTCTTCGACGCGGTCGCCTCGTACGGCGTCCCGCGCATCCACTTCGGCGTCGGTACGGGCGAGCTGCTCGGCCTCATGGGCGAGGCGGGCGCCGACGTGGTCGGCGTCGACTGGCGCGTCCCGCTCGACGAGGCCGCCCGCCGCGTCGGCCCCGGCAAGGCGCTCCAGGGCAACCTCGACCCGGCCGTCCTCTTCTCCTCGCGGGAGGCCGTGGAGGCCAAGACGGACGAGGTCCTGGCCGCCGCGAAGGACCTGGAGGGCCATGTCTTCAACCTCGGTCACGGGGTGCTGCCGACGACCGATCCGGAGGCGCTGACCCGCCTGGTCGACTACGTGCACACGCGGACGGCCCGCTGACGACCGCCCGCGCGTGCGGGGACTGAGGAGCTGCGAGGGCTGGGCTCAGCCCTCGCAGTGGGTCGGCGGGTTGCCCGAGCCGACCCGGCAGAAGTCGAGGCCGGTGCCGCCGTCCACGATGTTGTTGTTCGTGCCCACCTGCAGGTAGTCGTTGCCGGCACTGCCGGCGACGATGCCGTTGTTCGTTCCGGGGACCCTGATGAAGTCGCCGTCGTCACTGCCGTCGATGATGCCGTTCACGGTGACGCCCGACGACGCGGTGATGCTGTCGTTGCCGGTGCCGCCGATCACGACGCCGTTCATCGGGCCGGTGAGGTTGATGGAGTCGCCGCCGCCGAGGCCGTTGACGGTGGTTCCGCTCTCGACGCGGGAGCAGACGATGTAGTCGGACCCCGCGGTGCCGTTCACGTTCGGGCCGGAGCTGGGCACGCCGTTGACCGTGCACGAGGTCACGGCATACGCCGGTGTGGCGGCCAGGGTGAGCGGGGCGAGGGCGAGCGAGGCGGCGCAGAGCGCACGCACGACGTTGTGTCTGATCATGTGAAGAGTCACGCACGGTGCCGCCATGGTCGCAATTCGTCACCCGCGGTCACTCTGCCGCTCGGGTCAGCCCGCCGCCCGAACGGCCGCCACCGCCTTCCGCGCCGCCACCAGGACCGGGTCCCACACCGGCGAGAACGGCGGCGCGTAGCCCAGGTCGAGGGCCACCATCTGCTCCACCGTCATCCCGGCCGTGAGCGCCACCGCCGCGATGTCGACCCGCTTCCCGGCGCCCTCACGGCCCACGATCTGCACCCCGAGCAGCCGCCCGGTCCGCCGCTCCGCCAGCATCTTCACCGTCATCGGCGCCGCCCCCGGGTAGTAGCCCGCCCGGCTGGTCGACTCGATCGTCACCGTCACGTACCGCAGCCCGACGTCCCGGGCGTCCTTCTCGCGCAGCCCGGTCCGCGCGATCTCCAGGTCGCACACCTTCGACACCGCCGTCCCCACCACACCCGGGAACGTCGCGTAGTCGCCGCCCACGTTGGAGCCGATCACCTGGCCGTGCTTGTTCGCGTGCGTGCCGAGCGGCACATGCCGCTCCCGTCCCGACACCAGGTCGAGGACCTCCACGCAGTCCCCGCCCGCCCACACGTTCTCGTGGCCGCGCACCCGCATCGACAGGTCGGTCAGCAGACCGCCGTACGTGCCCACCGGCAGCCCCGCCGCCCGCGCCAGCGAGGTCTCCGGCACCACGCCCATGCCGAGCACCACCACGTCCGCCGGATACTCGTCACCCGACGCGGTGACCACCGCGCGCACCCGCCCGTCCGCACCCCCGCGGACCTCCGTCACGGCCGCGGAACCGACCGTCGTGATGCCGAGCCCGTCCATCGCCTCGTGCACCAGGCGCCCCATGTCCGGATCGAGCGTCGCCATCGGCTGCTCGCCCCGGTTCAGCACCGTCACCTCGAAGCCGTGGCCGAGCAGCGCCTCCGCCATCTCCACGCCGATGTACCCGGCTCCCACCACCACGGCGCGCCGCCCCGGCGCCCGGCCCAGCGAGTCGAGCAGCGCCTGGCCGTCGTCCAGCGTCTGCACCCCGTGCACACCCGGCGCGTCGATCCCCGGCAGCGGCGGCCGCGACGGCCGCGCCCCCGTCGCGATCACCAGCTTGTCGAAGCCGGTCCAGCCCTCCGCGCCCGACTCCAGGTCCCGGGTCCGCACGCGCTGCCCGGGCAGGTCCAGCTCGGTCACCTCGGTCCGCATCCGCAGATCGATCTCCCGCGCCCGGTGCTCCTCGGGACTCCGGGCGATCAGCTCGTCCCGGGCCCCGACCCCGCCGCCGACCCAGTACGGGATCCCGCAGGCCGAGTACGAACTGAAGTGCCCCCGCTCGAAGGCGACGATCTCCAGCTCCCCGGGCTTCTTGAGCCTGCGTGCCTGCGACGCGGCGGACATGCCCGCCGCGTCACCACCGATGACCACCAGTCGTTCGCTCATGGGAGCCATCTTTCAGGGCTTCCCGGGCTTCCGGGCGGTTTCAGCCCTCCTGTTCGGCCACCGGTTCGGCCACCGGTCCTGCCGTCCGCTCGCCCTCGGGGGGCGTCGGCTGGGCCGGGACGCCCGCCGCGTTGACCCTCCAGGGGCGCGACTGCGGCTCCGGCCGCGGACGGCGGCGCCGCAGCCGCGGGCGGACCAGCCACCGCCACAGCGCGTACGCGAGCGCCGCCACCGCCAGCCACGGCGCGAGCGCGGCGAGGACGACGAGGAGCCAGGCGGCCGCCGAGACCAGGGCGTTCCAGCCGCCGGCCAGGGCGTCGAGGAAGCCCGGGCGGTCGCTGTCGTCGTCGGCCGGGGCGGACTCCGGCTCCGTGAGTTCGAGGGTGACGGTCGCCAGTGTCGTCTGGTCCTTCAGCGCCGCCTGCTGAGCGAGCAGCGCCTCCAGGTCGGCCTGACGGCGGCTCAGCTCGCCTTCCAGGGTGACCACGTCGGCCAGCTTCGTCGCCCGGTCCATCAGGGTCCGCACCCGCGCCACGCTCGCCCGCTGGGTGGCGATGCGGCTGTCGACGTCCACGACCTGGTCGGTGACGTCCTTGGCGTCCGCCTTGCGGGACAGCAGCCTGCCCGCGCCCGCCAGTTCGGCGAGGACGGAGTCGTAGCGCTCCTGCGGGACCCGCAGGACGATCCGGGAGACGACGTGCGTGTCGTCGACCCGCTCCGTCGACTCGTTCTCGACGTGCCCGCCCGCACGCGTGGCCACCTGCCGCGCCGCGGCCGTCGCCTTCGCCGCGTCCTTGACCTCGACCGACAGCTCGGCGGTGCGGATGACGTGCTGGGCGACCGCGGGGGTACGGGCCGGAGCCCGGCCCTTCGCCCCGCTCGCGCCCGCCGTCCCGGACCCGTCCGCCGCCGTCCCGGACCCGCCCCCCGTCCCGGACCCGTCCGCCGCCTCGGGCCCTCCGTACGCCGGCTTCGCCGCGCTCATGTCCCTCTTGCTGTCGCCCGCGGCGCTCGCCCCGCCGTCCCCCGAGCCGCAGCCCGTCAGGACGAGCGACGCGGTCAGCAGCGCCGCCGCCACGGCCGCGCGCCTTCTCGCCGTACGCGTTCCTCGCATCCGTACCCCCCAAGGTGATGGTGTCGTGGTGCCGGTTGGACGTCCCGGCCACGGAGCGGGTTGCCGTTCCACGATCGCGAAGCGGTCACGGTCCGGCCTCGGATCGGGAGCGCCGGGGGCGATTTGAGAGAGTGGTCCCATGAACGGCCCCACGAACGCGAAGTCGCACCCCGCACCCGGACCGGACGTCGTCGTCATCGGCGGCGGCATCGCGGGCCTCGCCGCCGCCCACCGCCTGGTCACGTCCGGCGCGCGGGTCACCCTCCTGGAGGGCGGCGAGCGGCTCGGCGGCAAGCTGCTCGCCGGGGAGATCGCGGGCGCCCCCGTCGACCTCGGCGCCGAGTCGCTGCTCGCCCGCCGCCCCGAGGCCGTCGCGCTCGCCGAACGGGTCGGCCTCCAAGGCCGCCTCCAGGCCCCCGCCACCACCACCGCCTCCGTGTGGTCACGCGGCGAACTCGTCCCCATGCCCAAGGGCCACGTCATGGGCGTCCCCGGCGACGGTCACGCCGTCGAGGGCCTGCTGTCCGCCGAGGCCGTGGCGCGGATCGGCCGCGACCGGGAGCTGCCGCCGACCGAGATCGGCGAGGACATCGCCATCGGCGCGTACGTCGCCGAGCGCATGGGCCACGAGGTCGTCGACCGGCTCGTGGAGCCCCTCCTCGGCGGGGTGTACGCGGGCGACGCGTACCGCATCTCGATGAAGGCCGCCGTGCCCGCGCTCTTCGCCGCCGCGCGCCGTCACCCCACGCTCACCGAGGCCGTCCGCGCCGTGCAGCAGGCCGGCGCGGCCACGCCGGCCGATGTCGCCGGCGCCGCGACCGGCCTCGGCGGGGCCGTGTTCGCCGGCATCCGGGGCGGCGTCGGCACCCTGCCCGGCGCGGTCGCCGACGCGATCCGGGCCGCGGGCGGCACGATCCTGACCCGTACCCCGGTCACCGCACTGCACCGCACCGGCGCCACCGGCTGGCAGGTCGTGACCCCGGAGCGTACGTACGCGGCCGACGCCGTCGTCCTCGCCACCCCCGCCGGGCCCGCCGCCGCGCTGCTCGCCGGCCACGCGCCGGCCGCGGCCACCGAGCTCGCCGCCGTCGAGTACGCCTCCATGGCGCTGGTCACCCTCGCCTTCCGCCGCACCGACGTCCAGGGCGGCCCCGGCCTGCCCGGCTCCGGGTTCCTCGTCCCGCCCGTCGACGGCCACACCATCAAGGCGTCCACCTTCTCCAGCCAGAAGTGGCAGTGGGTGACCGACTCCGCCCCCGACCTCTTCGTGCTGCGCACCTCCGTCGGCCGGTACGGCGAGGAGGAGCAGGTGCACCGCGAGGACGCCGACCTCGTCGACGTCTCGCTCAAGGACCTGGCCGCCGCCACCGGCCTCGCCGCCCGGCCCGTCGCCGCCACCGTGACCCGCTGGATCGACGGCCTGCCGCAGTACCCGGTCGGCCACCTCGCCCGGGTGGAGCGCGTCCGCGCCGCCGTCGCCGGGCTGCCCGGCCTCGCCCTCGCGGGCGCCGCGTACGGGGGCGTGGGCATCCCCGCCTGCATCGCCTCGGGCGACCGCGCCGCCGACGAGATCATCGCCACGTCGAAAACCACCCACCCTGGTGCAGGGCACTCTTCGTGACGGGCGAGAATAGGCGTATGAGTGCGCCCGAAAAGATCCCGAACGCCGGTAAGAAGGCGAAGGACCTCAACGAGGTCATCCGCTACACCCTGTGGTCCGTCTTCAAGCTGCGCGACAATCTGCCCGAGGACCGGGCCGGCTACGCCGACGAGGTCCAGGAGCTCTTCGACCAGCTCGCCGCCAAGGACATCACGATCCGCGGCACGTACGACCTGTCCGGTCTGCGCGCCGACGCCGACGTCATGATCTGGTGGCACGCCGAGACGAGCGACGAGCTCCAGGAGGCGTACAACCTCTTCCGCCGCACCCGCCTGGGCCGCGCCCTGGAGCCGGTCTGGTCGAACATGGCGCTGCACCGCCCCGCCGAGTTCAACAAGTCGCACATCCCGGCCTTCCTGGCCGACGAGACCCCGCGCGACTACGTCTCGGTCTACCCGTTCGTGCGCTCCTACGACTGGTACCTGCTGCCGGACGAGGACCGCCGCCGGATGCTCGCCGACCACGGCAAGATGGCCCGCGGCTTCCCGGACGTGCGCGCCAACACCGTCGCCTCCTTCTCGCTCGGCGACTACGAGTGGATCCTCGCCTTCGAGGCCGACGAGCTGTACCGCATCGTCGACCTCATGCGTCACCTGCGGGCTTCCGAGGCGCGGATGCACGTCCGCGAGGAGGTCCCGTTCTACACCGGCCGCCGCAAGAGCGTCGCCGACCTGGTGGCGGGCCTGGCCTGACGGCCCCCCGGCACCACCGACCCGGTCACCGCCCGGCGCCCAGCCGGGCGGTGATCCCTTGACCCGGAAGATCAGACGGCCGGCGGAGCTCCGCCTGCCGCTCCAGCGACACCGGGTCCGGCA